>NZ_RQSI01000019.1:0-88360 GCF_003856955.1 Novosphingobium sp. LASN5T | reverse complement strand
GCAGGCCGCGCTGGCCGTCGATCCCCGGCTGCATCCCGGCGGGCGGCTGGTGCTGCCGCTGGCGGCGAGCGCCGACGGCTGGCGCGGGGATGCCATGCTCACGCCCAACCGGCGCGGAACCGGGGCGATCGGGCGGTTCTGGCTGCGCTGGTCCGGCCCGCTCGGCCTTGCCCACCGGCAGGTCCGCGTGGACAGCGACGCGCTGGTCCGCGTGCGGCCGAACATCGCCCCGGTGCGCAGCCCCGCGCTCCAGATCTTCCTGCGCGATGCCCAGTTCGGCATGATCGCCCGGCGCATTCGCGGCGAAGGCACCGATTTCGAGGCGCTGGCCGAGTACGAACCGGGCATGGACCGGCGGCGGATCGACTGGAAAAGCTCCGCCCGCCACGCCCGGCTGTTCGCCAAGGAATACGAGGTCGAACGCAACAACCAGATCGTGTTCGCCTTCGATTGCGGGCAGACGATGTGCGAGCCCGTCGCCGGGCTGCCGCGCATCGATCGCGCCGTCACCGCCGCGCTCACCACCGCCTATGTGGCGCTGAAGGCGCAGGATCGCGTGGCGCTCTATGGCTTCGCGGCACGGCCGCAGGTGCTGACGCCTTTCGTCACCCATTCGCGCGATTTCGTCCGGCTCCAGCACGCCGCCGCCACGCTGGATTACCACGCGGAGGAGCCGAACTTCACGCTGGCGCTGTCGCAGCTTTCCGCGCGGCTCCAGCGCCGTTCGCTGATCGTGCTGTTTTCCGATTTCACCGATCCCACCAGCGCCGAACTGATGATCGAGAACGTCGGCCGGCTGGTCGAACGCCATATCGTGATGTTCGTGGTCATGGCCGATGCCGAGCTTGCCGAGATCGTCGCTGCGCCCGCGCTCGACATGCAGGCGGTGGCGATGGCGGTCACCGCCAGGGCGCTCGCCCGCCAGCGCGCGCTGGTGCTGCAACGCCTGCGCCACCTGGGCGTGCGCGTGGTGGAAGCGCCGCACGACCGGATCGGGGTGCGGTTGCTGGACGCCTATCTCGCGGTCAAGCGGCAGGGAAGCATCGGATGAGCAGGCGCTTATGAGCACGTTGGCCCAACGCGTCACCGGCTGGTTCTCGAAGACCGAGGAGCAGGCCGCCGCCGCCAGCGAGGCGGCGCTGCGGTCCGACCGCTTCCGGCTGGAGCGCGAGGCGGAATGGAAGCGGCTGGAAGCGATCGTCACCCGCATGGAGAAGGGCCGGCTGCGCGGCATTTCCGACGAGGATCTGCTGGCGCTGCCGGTGCTGTACCGCACCGCCGCCTCCAGCCTTTCGATCGCGCGCGAAACCTCGCTCGATCGCGCCACGCTGTCCTACCTCGAAGCGCTGACGCAGCGCGCCTGGTTTCTGGTCTATGGCCCGCGCACGACCCTGTGGGGCTGGTTCCGCCGCTTCCTGGGCGGCGGCTGGGGCGCGGCCGTACGGGCGATCTGGATCGACCTGCTGATCGCGCTGGCCGCTATGGTCGCGGGAACGGTGGTGGGTTGGCTGCTCGTCTCCTCCAATCCCGACTGGTATTACTCGCTGGTAAGCGCGAACTTCGCCGACGAGCGCGTGCCGGGCGCCAGCCGCGAAGTGCTGCACGGCACGCTGTTCGGCCACCAGAAGGAAAACGGGATGAGCGTGTTCGCCGCCTTCCTGTTCAACAATAACGCACAAGTCTCGATCCTGGCGTTTGCGCTGGGCTTCGCTTTCGGCCTGCCGTCGATCATGCTGCTGGTCCACAACACTACCATGCTTGGCGCGCTGTTGTGGCTCTACCATGGGCAGGGGCTGACGCTGGACCTGATCGGCTGGCTGTCGGTGCATGGCACGACGGAGTTGTTCGCGATCCTGCTGGCGGGCGGCGCGGGGATACACATCGGCCGCGCGATGGCCTTTCCCGGCGACGCGACAGTGCTGGAAGCGGCGGCTGCGGCCGGCCGCCGCGCGGCGCAGGTGATGGCCGGCGTGGTGTTCATGCTGATCGTCGCCGCGCTGCTCGAAGGCTTCGCGCGCCAGCTTGTCGACATCACCTCCACCCGGCTGGCGCTGGGCGGGTTCATGCTGGTGTTCTGGTGCGGCTATTTCTTTGTCTGGCGGCGCGGCCGCGTGACGGCGGAGGGCCAGTGATGGCGCGCCTGCCGTGGAAACGGAAAACCGCAGACGGGCGCCGGGCGCCGCGTTCCGGGCCAGCGACGGACAAGCGTCTGCGCCGGGTGGTGACGCCCGAAGGCGTCGCGCTGTCCTTCGCGATCGGATCGCGCGCCGCGCGCGCCTCGGCGCTGCTGCTTGATCTGTTGTTCATCGTCGGCTCGATGGTAGGCACCACGCTACTGCTGGTATGGGTGGCGGGCGGCTTCGGGGGTAACCGCCTGGACCAGAACACCCCTGTTGCCCATGCCCGACAGGCGCTGGAGATCGCGTGGATCATCGCGATGTTCCTCTATCGCAACGCCTATTTCCTGTTCTTCGAACTCGGGCCGCGCGGGGCCACGCCGGGCAAGCGCATCTGCGGCCTGCGCATCGCCGCGCGAGATGGTGGACGGCTGACCACGGAAGCGGTGATCGCGCGCAATCTGGTGCGCGATATCGAGCTGTTCATGCCGCTGGTGTTCTTCGCCTCGGCCTGGTCCAGCGGCGCGGATACCGAGGAAGCGGGCTGGGCCGGGGTAGTGTGGTTCGCGATCTTCGTGCTGTTTCCCTTCTTCAACCGCGATGCCCTGCGCTGCGGCGATGTCATCGCCGGCACCTGGGTGGTCGATGCCCCCCGCCGCAAGCTGGAAAAGGCCATGTCGCTGGGCGACGGCGCACGCGGGCAAAGCACGCTCACCGGCGCCGCCTATCGCTTTGGCGAGGCGGAACTGGCGGTCTATGGCGAATACGAGCTGCAGGTGCTGGAGCGCGTACTGCGCGACGGGCGCGAGGAGGCGCTGGCCGAAGTCGCCGCCACGATCTGCGCCAAGATCGGCTGGAGCGCGGGATCGGGCGACGAGCGCGCCTTCCTCGAGGCCTATTACACGCAATTGCGCGAAAGGCTGGAGCGGGGCATGCGCTTCGGCCAGCGCAAGGCCGACAAGTTCGTGCCCGATGCCCGGCAGGCGACGTCATCGGCGTGGCGCTTCTCCGCCACCGAGCTTTCGTACTACGGCGAACAGCAACTCGACGTGCTGGAGCAGGTGCTGCGCGCCGATGATCCGGAAACGCTGGGCGATGTCGCCACGCGCATCGGCGGCAAGATCGGGCGGGAGGTGGACGCGGCCGATGCCCGTCCGTTCCTGGAGGCCTATTACGCCCAGCTGCGCGAAAAGCTGGGGCGGAGCGTGGTTTCGGGTGTGCGGTAACCAGCGGCTTCGCGCCCGGAACAAGCCGGTTGCGAAGCCGCCGATGTCACGTTCTACTTGGTCCAGACCCAGCGGCGCAGGAGTTCCGACCCCATCTGGCGACGGTACTTGGCGCGATCCCCGGACGCGGCCTGCATCTGCGATTCGTTCATCTGCATGTATGCGGTATAGGCCTCCTGCCGGCGGGTCGATTCCGCGGCATCGGGCAGCGCGGGGAAGCGCGTGAGCAGGTAGTAGTCCGCCTCGCCCGGACGCTTGAATTCGTTGCTGAGGATTTCGTAGCCGCTGATCCAGCCCTGCTTGAGCGCGTAGTCCTGCGACTTGCGCCACATGTTGGCGAGATGCGTGGCGTATTCAAGGTCATGCCCGTCATCGACCGAAATCAGCGCCACCTCGACATATTCGGCGGGTTTGAGCGGATAGTCTTCGGCCCGCGCCCACGCAGGGGCCATCACGGCAACAGCAGCAGCCGCGGCAAGCACGGCAGAACGAACGCTTTTCATTTCAGGATCTCCACACATGAAAAACGCGGGCGTCCCCTCCCCGCGTGGACCATGCCGTGGTGTCGGGCTTCCCGTTATTCTCTCGGCCCCATGGCGTCACGAAAGCTGCGCCCGGTCCGAAACGGAGTCAATCAATCCTTGCTGCCCGCCATCCCGAAAATCGCGGTCTCGTAGAGCCCCGCGTGGTCGGCACGGCCGCGGAACATGCCAGGGGTGGTGAAGGCGAACACGGTTTCGCCCGCAGGGGTCACCACGATCACGCCGCCGACGCCGCGCATAGTGCCCACTTCGGCCAGCACCGCGTCGGCCGCGCCTTGCGCGCTTTCGCCCGCCAGCCGCATCCGCGCGCAGATTTCGTGCGCCACGCCGGCGCGGATGAACTGTTCGCCCGATCCGGTGCAACTGACCGCGCCCGCGCGATCGTCGGCATAGGTTCCCGCGCCGATCACCGGCGAATCGCCGATGCGGTTCCAGCGCTTGCCGGTCAGCCCCCCGGTCGATGTCGCCGCCGCCACGTGTCCATGGCTGTCGCAGGCCACGGCGCCGACCGTGCCATACTTCAAGCCATCGTCGAACCAGCCCAGCTTCTTCGCCTTCAGCTCCTGCAACTGCCGCCAGCGTTCCTCGGTCGCGAACCAGTCGGGATCGACCAGTTCGATCCCCTGTTCGCGCGCGAATTCCTCGGCCCCGGCCCCCGCCAGCAGCACGTGCGGGCTGTGGTCCATCACCGCGCGCGCCAGCCGTACCGGGTTGCGGACGTGGGTGACGCCCGCCACCGCGCCGGCCTGGCGCGTCGTCCCGTCCATCACCGCCGCGTCCAGCTCGTTGATGCCGTTATAGGTGAACACCGATCCACGCCCGGCGTTGAACAGCGGATCGTCCTCCAGCACGGCCACCGCCGCGGCCACCGCATCCAGCGCGGTGCCACCCGCCGCCAGCACCGCCCGGCCGGCATCGAGCGCGGCGCGCAACCCCGCCTCGTGCGCTGCCCGCGCGGCCTCGTCCATGGTCTCGGGGCGCATCGATCCCGCGCCGCCGTGAATCGCAATGCTCCAGCGCAGAGCGGAATCCGCGCGTGTTTCGCTTGTCTCGGTCATGCTGGAAGCGATAGCAGATGAAACCGGATGGGGCAGCATGTCCCTGAAAAACAGTCACGGACAAGAGAACGGGCATGGGCCGGCACGACATCACCGCATTGCGCTTCGTCGAGGACACGCTGTCCGGCGAGGAGGTACAGGCCCTGGTCGCGTACCATCTGGCCGACATGCAGCGGCATTCGCCGGCGGACAAGGTCCACGCCCTGCCGGTGACGACGCTGCGCCGGCCGGACGTCACCTTCTGGTCGGCGTGGATCGGGGAAGGCATCGCCGGCATCTGCGCCCTGCGGCATCTGTCGGACGATCATGGCGAGCTGAAATCGATGCGCGCCGCCCCGGAATGGCGCGGGCACGGGGTGGGCGAGGCGATGCTGGTGCATCTCCTGGCCGAGGCCCGGCGCCGGGGTTACGCCCGCGTCAGCCTCGAAACCGGGCGCACCGAACCGTTCCACCCCGCGGTCGGGCTCTATCGCAAGCATGGCTTCGTGTCGTGCCCCGCCTTTGCCGATTACGTGATCGACGATTTCAGCCAGTGCCTGACGCTGGACCTGTCCGGCCGCGCCTGATTCAGGGCCTGATTCAGGGCCTGCTTCAGCGCCTGCTTCAGCGCCTCATTTCACCACGTCGCCGCCCTTCATCACGTGCTGCACGTTTTCGAGCACGGTGATGTCGGCCAGCGGATCGCCGCTCACCGCGATCATGTCGCCGAAATGGCCGGGGGACAGCGCGCCGACGTCCTTCGACCAGCCGAGCAGGTCCGCCGACACCGTGGTGGCGGACTGGATCGCCTGCATCGGCGTCATGCCGTAGCGGACCATGTACTTGAACTGGCGCGCGTTCAGGCCGTGGGGATAGACGCCCGCGTCGGTGCCGAAAGTCAGCTTCACCCCGGCCTTCACCGCCTTGCGGAACCCTTCGCGCTGCGCGTCGGTGGTGTCCACGTTCTTGCGCAGCATGTCCGCCGGCCAGCCGTGGGCCTTGCCGTAATCGTTGATGAAATCGCCGTTGTAGATGTCCATGTCGAGGAACACGCCCTTCGCCTTGGCCAGCGCGATGCCCTCATCATCGATCAGCGAGGCGTGCTCGATCGATTTCACGCCCGCGCGGATGGCGGACTTGATGCCTTCCGCACCGTGCGCGTGCGCCGTCACCCACGATCCGCGCGAGGCGGCGGTGGTCACGGCGGCATGCATCTCTTCCTCGGTCAGTTCCTGCTGGCCGGGTTCGGTGCCTTGCGCCAGCACCGCGCCGGTGGCGATCAGCTTGATCGAATCCACGCCGTGCTGGAACAGGTAGTTGACCTTCTCCACGGTGTTCGCGGCATCGGTGACCACGCCCGCGCGCATGTCATCGGGCACTTTCACGTCGGGCGCGAAGCCGGTCACCTCGCCGCCGCCGCCGGGGATGGTGACATAGGCGCCGACGGCGCTCATGCGCGGGCCGATCACGTCGCCCCGGTTGATCGCGTTGCGCAGCTCGACATCGGCGAAGGCGCGGAAACAGCCGACATCGTGGACGCTGGTGAAGCCGGCCAGCAGCGTGCGCCGGGCGTTGCGCGCGCCGATATAGGCGATTTCCATCGGCGCGTGCAGCAGCGGTTCGGCCACGTTCTCGCTCTGCTCCAGATCGGCAAGGTGAACGTGCATGTCGATCAGGCCCGGCAGCACGGTATAGGCCGACCAGTCGACCACGGTCGCGCCCTGCGGAACCGGCCCGTCCGCCGTCACGGACACAACGCGGCCGTCGTCCACGCGGATCAGGCGCGCGGGCAGCACGGCGCCCTTCTCGGTATCGACCAGCCGCCCGGCGCGGACATAGACCGTCTCCGCCCGCGCCGCGCCCGGCGCCACGGCCTGCGCCAGCACGAGCGCGGCCAGCGCTGCAAAACCCTGTTTCATGCCAATTTTTCCCGTCTCCAGCGCGGTCCCGCACGAAGACTGGCGGACTCCGGTTGCAGATGCAACGATTTAGGCGGGGTGGGGGCGTTCGGCGCGGTTTGACGGTCTGGTTTCTTCCGGGAAGTTCAGGGGAGGTATGGCGGGGAGGGCGGGGAAACAGACATTGTCGCGCCTTTCACCGTTCGCATTTTACTCGTTGTGAACTCTTTGGGCTCAGCGTGTCGTCCGGCGAAGTAGGAGTGGTAGAAATGAAACACGCGCTGGCTATTGTTCTTACTGGAATCAGTACTCTTCTCCCGTCGTCTACAGTTTTGGCCCACCGCGATCTCCTGATTTACATGCCCACCTTCAACATCAACGGATGGCGGGTGGGTTGCAGCGGTCTCGAAACGGAAAAGACCTATTGCATAGCGGAGCATCGAGAAGTCGAACCTTACCTATATCTGCAATTCTACACTGATAGAATTAATATCGCTGCTTCTCTTGGCTGTACACAGTTTCGATACAATCCGGCTGTGACCGTGAGGCGCGGAGAGAAATCAATGAGTGAACTTATAAGGGAGGTCGATGATCGACTTCTTGATCCACTGAAGGCTTGCGCAACTGACCCCATGCACACCCAATTTCGCAATGAACTGGATGATATCGAAGCCTTATTGATCCGAACGACGACGGTTAGTGGACCGAAAAATTAGCGTCTACCACGGTGTCGTGTCCGAAATGGCCGCTCCGATCGGCAATAGGATAGAAGGGGACAGCCTCCGTTCGTCCTGAGCTTGTCGAAGGACGCGCGATCCGGTTGATCTTGGGGCGGTTTGCCGCGTAAGGCCAGCACCGCACGCGTCCTTCGACAAGCTCAGGACGAACGGGGTTTCGTATGCCAGAAGCCCGGGATGACCTCACATCCAGACAGACGCCTAGGACGCAGCGCCTTCCGGCAGCCGTTCCAGCAGGATGAGCGGGCGTTCCTCGCCCATGTCCTCCACGGCATAGCGCACGAAGCCCAGCCGGGCGGCGAGCGCGAGCGAGGCGTCGTTGCCCTCCTCGATCATGCAGGCGATCCGGCGCGGGCCGATAGCGGCGTCGAACCAGGCGATCGCCGCGCGCATGGCCTCGCCGGCGATGCCCTTGCCCCAATCCGGCTGCGCCACGATCCAGCCCGCCTCGATCGCGTCGTCCAGCCCCTTGCCGAAGCCGCGCCACGAATGGAACAGGCCGCACAGCGCCACCAGCCGGCCGTCTGTCCGATCGCGGCAGATGAACGTGCCGTAGCCATAGAGCGCCCAGCTTCCGGCGTTGCGGATCAGCCGTGCGAACTCGTCCGCCTCGCTCGTCGGGCGATCGCCCAGGAAGCGCCGGACTTCGGGCGGCGCGACCATCGCGAACAGTTCGGCCCGGTCGGACGCGCGCGGCCTCCACAAGGCCAGGCGTTCGGTCAGCAGGAAGGGTTCGTCGTCGTTCATAGCAGCACGTCCACGGCATGGATCGAAACACCGACCAGCCCGCCCACCAGCGTGCCGTTGATGCGGATGAACTGGAGATCGCGGCCGACCGCGCCCTCGATCCGGTCGGTCACGGTGCGCGCATCCCAGCGGCGCACCGTTTCCGATACCAGCCGCACGATCTGCCCGCCATAGCGCGTTGCCACGCCCACCAGCGTGCGCCGGGCGAAGCGGTTGACCAGCAGTTGCAGCCGCGCGTCGTGCTGGAGCGCCCGGCCCAGCTCGCCCAGGCTGGCGCCAAACTGGCCCGAGAGGACGCCATCAGGCTGGCGCACCGCCTTCAGCAGGCCGGCGCGCCCGCGTTCCCACACGGCATCGAGCCAGGCGGCAAAGGCGGGATTGGCCAGCACTTCTTCCTTCATCCGCTCCACCCGCGCCCGCATCGCCTCGTCGTGCACCAGATCGTGCGCCAGTTGTTCCAGCCCTTCCTCGATCTTCCGGCGCAGCGGATGGTCGGGCATTACCACGGTTTCCGCCAGCAGCTTGTACAGGCCATCGAGAATCCCGTTGGCCAGCCGTTCGTCCAGCCCGGTCCACCGCAGGATCGTGTTGGCGCGATCGTGAATCATGGTGCGGACAAGTTCCTCGTTCGCTTCCAGCGCCAGCGCGGCGCGGCGCGCCAGCCCCTCGATCACCGGCATATGCCGGCCATCGGCGATCATCGCGCCCAGCAGTTGCCCCAGCAGCGGCGCCAGATCGAACTTCGCGATCTGGCCGCGCAAGGCGCCCTTGGCGAGGCCGCCCAGCTTTTCCTGATCGAGCGATTCCAGCACGTCGGCCACCAGATTGGCCGCGCCCGCGCGCACCCGGCCCTCTCCGCCGCGCGGATCGGCCAGGAAGCCGCCCGCCATGGCCGCCGCGTTCATGCCGGCAAGCCGCCGCGCCACCACCTGCGGGGTCAGGAAGTTTTCGCGCAGGAACGCCGCCATCGAATCGGCCAGGCGGTCCTTGTTTTCCGGGATGATCGCGGTGTGCGGAATCGGCAGCCCCAGCGGATGCCGGAACAGCGCCGTCACCGCGAACCAGTCGGCCAACCCGCCGACCATCGCCGCCTCGGCAAAGGCGCGCAGGAAGCCCCACGCGGGCGGTCCGCCGCCTTGTTCGGCCTGGCGGGCGAGGAAAAACAGCACGGCCATGACGAGCAGCAGGCCGGTCGCGAACAAGCGCAGCCGGCGTGCCCGGTCATCGGCCCGATCATCGGGAAGAAGTGTCCCTTTCAGGCGCGCGGCCGTGCGGGTCCGGGAAGAGGCGCGGGAGGGCATCGCCCTCCCCGCCGGATCGTCGGAGAAATCCGTCACTCGGCCGGTAACGCTCCGTCGGCGGTTTTGTGCCGGGGATCATGCGGATCGTACGTGAGCACGCGCCGGCCCAGCCACGGGCCGATGCGCTTCTCGACGCCGTCGGCCAGGCTGAAGCCCGCCGGCACGATCAGCAGCGTAAGCAGCGTCGACAGCGTCAGCCCGCCGATCACCACCGTGCCCATCGGCGCGCGCCAGCCACCATCGCCGCCCAGCGAAATCGCGGTGGGCACCATGCCCGCCACCATCGCCACCGTGGTCATCACGATCGGCTGCGCGCGCTTGTGCCCGGCTTCGAGGATCGCCGCCAGCTTGGGCGTGCCGGCTTCCATTTCCTCGATCGCGAAGTCGATCAGCAGGATCGAGTTCTTGGCGACGATGCCGAACAGCATCAGGATGCCGATGAACACCGGCAGCGATTGCGATTGCCCCAGCACCAGCAACAGCAGCAGCCCGCCCAGCGGCGCCAGGAACAGCGAGCCCATGTTGACCAGCGGCGAGATGAAGCGGCGGTAGAGCAGCACCAGCACCGAGAACACCAGCAGCACGCCCGCCGCCAGCGCGACGAAGAAGTTGTTCAGCATTTCCTGCTGCCAGCGGTCCTCCCCGGCGGGCGCGTTGGACACGCCCTGCGGCAGGTTGCGCATGATCGGCAGGTTCTTGATCGCCTTGTCGGCCGTGCCCTTGACCACGCCTGGCGGCAGGTCCGCGCCAACGAAGACGCGGCGGTTCTGGTTGTAGCGCTGGATCGTGGTGGGGCCGGACCCGAACGAGATCGTCGCCACGCGGGCCAGCGGCACCGATCCGCCGGACGCGGTGGGCACTGGCAGGTTCTCGTACGTCGACAGATCGCGGCGCGACAGGACCGGCAGCTTCACCCGGATCGGCACCTGCCGGTCGGACAGCGAGAACTTGGCGCTGTTCTGGTCGATTTCGCCCTGCGTGGCGATGCGGATCACCTGGCTCAGCGCCTGGGTGGTCACGCCCAGCGAGGCGGCAAGGTCCATGTGCGGCGTGATCACGATTTCGGGACGGCGCAGGTCCGCGCTGATCCGCGGCGCGACCACTTCCTTCAACCCGCTCATCTGTTCGACCAGCGTCTGTGCGGTCTTCTGCAGCAGTTCGGGATCGGAGCCGGACAGCATCACGCTGATCGGCCGACCCGATCCGCCGCCGGGGCCGCCACCGTTCTGCGACTGGAAGTTGACGCGCGCGTCGGAAACCTGCTGCAGCACCGGCGTCAGCTTGCGCTCGAGGACGAGGCTGCTTTCCTTGCGGTCCTTCTTCCAGTTGAGGAACACGCGGCCGTTGCCTTCGCGGATGCGCTCCAGCGCCACGCCCAGGTCGGGCTGGTCCTTCACCAGCGCCAGCACCTCGTCCACCTTCTGTTCGGTCTGCTCGATCGTGGTGCCGGGCACCATGTCGATGGTGATCGTGCTGAAATCGTTGTCGGTATCGGGGAAGAACTGCTGCGGGATCACCATGAACATCACGCCGGTCAGCAGCAGCGCGGCAAAGCCGATGCCCATCATCCACAGGCGATGATCGCGCAGGCGGGCCATGGTCCAGTGGCGGAAACCGGGGCGGATGCCCCGCGCGCGAACCGAGGCGAGGTAGGCCTGCACGCGCGACGTATCGAGCGACCAGGTCAGGATCTTCATGTAGCGGTCCATCCACGGCCCGCCACCATGTTCGGCATGGCCGTGCGCTTTCAGGAAATAGGCCGCGACCATCGGCGTGATCATGCGCGCCACCAGCAGGCTGAACAGCACCGCCACCACTACGGTCATGCCGAAGTTCTTGAAGAACTGGCCGGAAACGCCCGGCATCAGCGCCACCGGGAAGAACACCGCGACGATCGAGAACGTCGTGGCCAGCACGGCCAGCCCGATCTCGTCCGCCGCGTCGATCGAGGCCTGATAAGCGGATTTGCCCATGCGGATGTGCCGGACGATGTTCTCGATCTCCACGATCGCATCGTCCACCAGCACGCCCGCGACCAGGCCCAACGCCAGCAGCGACATGGTGTTCAGCGTGAAGCCCATCAGGCTCATCACCCAGAACGTGGGGATGGCGGACAGCGGGATGGCGATCGCCGAAACGATCGTCGCGCGCCAATCGCGCAGGAAGAAGAACACCACGATGACCGCCAGCACCGCGCCTTCCACCATCGACGACATCGACGTGCGGTATTCGTCCTTGGTGTAGCCCACGCTGCTGAACAGCTGCTGGAAGCGGACCTTGTTGCCCTGTTCCGCCTGCAGCTTGGCCAGTTCCTTGACCGTTTCGTCATAGACGCTGACGTCGGATTCGCCACGCGCGCGCGCGATGCTGAACGTGACGACGGGCTTGCCGTTGAACTTCGCGATGGAGGTGATTTCGCTGTAGCTGTCGCGCACGTCGGCCACGTCGGCCAGCTTCACGGTGCGCCCGCCGCTCAGCGCGATCTGCGTCTGCGAGAGGTCGAAGGCCGACCGCGCATTGCCCAGCACGCGCACGGATTGGCGCGCGCCGGCCACTTCCGCCTTGCCGCCGGCGGCGTTCAGGTTGACCTGGCGCAGCGTGGCGTTGATCTGGTTGGCGGTAACGCCCAGCGACTTCATCCGCATCGGATCGAGCGTGACCGCGATTTCGCGGTTGACGCCGCCCGCGCGCGCCACTTCCGCCATGCCCGGCAGCGCCAGCAGCCGCTTGGCCACGGTATCGTCGATGAACCACGAAAGCTGCTCGATCGTCATGTCGTCGGCCGAAACCGCGAAATAGGCGATCGGATCGGACGAGGTTTCCGCCTTGAACACCGACGGTTCCAGAATGCCGTCGGGCAGTTCGCCGCGCACCTGGTCGACCTTGTTCTTCACCTCGCTGACGGCCGCGTTGATGTCGGTGCCGATCTTGAACTGGACCATCGTCTGGCTGCTGCCTTCGGATGCCGTCGAGGTGATCGTATCCACACCGGCGATCGTGCGGACGCTGGATTCGACCTTCTGGGTGATCTGGTTCTCGATTTCGGTCGGCGCCGCGCCCGGTTGCGAGATCTCGACGATCACCATCGGGAACTCGATGTCCGGATTGTTCTGGACCTTCATGCCCATGAACGAAACCAGCCCGGCCAGCGTCAGCCCCAGGAACAGGACGATCGGGACCACCGGGTTGCGGATGGACCAAGCCGAGATATTGCGGAAGTTCATGGCGCCGGGCTCCGGATCAGTGGCCGGTGGCCGGCTTGGCTGCCGTTTTCCCGCCCGCCACCGGGCGCACCTTGTCACCCGGATTGAGGAAGCCGCCCGCGCGCAGCACGATGCGTTCGCTGCCGTTCAGCCCTTCGCGCACGACGATGCCGGCCGCCGTCACGTCGCCGACCTTCACGGGGCGGCGTTCCACCTTGTCATCCTTGTTCACGACATAGACGAAGGCGCCGTTCTGATCGTTGAGGATCGCCGATTCGGGCAGCATCGGTGCGGTGACGGTGCCACTGCGAATCGTCGCGCTGGCGAAACCGCCGGGCCGCAGCGCATCGTTGTACGGCAGCGCGATCCGGGCGATGCCTTCGCGCGTGGTCGCGTCGATGGTTGGCGCCAACTGCCAGATCTGGCCGGTGAACGGCGTGGCCGTGCCCACCGGGGTCACGTCCGCGCTGACGCCAACGGACAGCTTCGCCATGTCGGCTTCGGCCAGACGCGCCTGCATTTCCAGTTCGCCACCCTTGGCGATGCGGAACAGCACGCCGCTGCCGCTGCTGACCACCTGCCCCGGCTCCAGGCCGCGAGTCAGCACCAGGCCCGCTTCGGGCGCCACGATGTTGAGCCGGGCGGTGCTGGCGCGCAACTGCCCCAGCGTGGCCTGCGCCACGCGCACTTGCGCCGTGGCCGAATCGCGCGTGGCGGTCAGGCGATCGACATCGGCCTTGGAAATGAAGCCCTTGTCCACCAGCTTGAGCGCGCGATCGAGATTGGACTGGGCGATCCGGGCGTTGGCTGCGGCCACTTCCACGTTGGCCGCCTGGCTTTCGATCTGCTGCGCCTGCACCGAACGGTCGATCACGGCCAGGACCTGCCCGGCTTGCACCCAGTCGCCGGCGTCGACCAGCACGCTCGCCACCTTGCCGCCTTCGCCAGCGACGCCGACGGGCATCTCGCGCCGCGCGGCGATCGTGCCGCTGGCGACGATGGTGCCCTGCACCGAGGTCATGCCGGGCGTGATGACCGTGACCGTCTGCGCCTGCGCCCCGCCCTGCTCCGCGCTTGCGGTCGCTGCCGCGTTGCGGTGCTTGAGGTAGTAGGCGCCGCCCAGCGCGAGCAGGACGAGTGCCACGACCAGCAGCACGCGGCCGCGCGACCATCCGCCGCCGGTCCGCCCGACTTCCATGTAACCCGACGCGACACCCGCATGGGCGGCATCCGCCTGCCGGCCGGCGTCGTTCATGTCCGCACTGATGCTGGTTTCGTAGTTCATCGTTTTCACGCGTCGGTCTCCACGGTGGCCGGGGAGACCTGCCCCTTCCTTCAAACCAAGGTGTATTATACGTGTATGGCAGTGGCTGCAAGCAGGCCTTCTGCGCAAGCTTGGCACCTTTGTTCATGGCAATAGACGTCGAAACGACGAGTGGCAATTCTGGCTCGACGAAGAACGATCCATGCCCTTGAAGGCATTGCGCCGTTCTGGACCGGTCCGGCCGGGCGAAGGTGGTCGTCCGGGTAGGTATTCGTGATCCCGGCAGCTGAGCGCGCGCGGTCCGTTTCGGGACCGGCATTGCCCAAACGGAAACAGCCGCTCCTGAAAACAGGAGCGGCTGCCCGTGGATAACCGGTAAAAAAGCGTCAGTACTTGAGCTGGCGCTCGTACAAATCGCGGTAGTGCTGGATGCGCGTCACGCGCAGGCCCTGCATGCCGGAGCGGTCGACCGCCCGCTGCCACGAGGCGAATTCCTCGATCGTCAGGCTATAGCGTTCGCACACTTCGTCGATCGTCAGCAGCCCGCCATTGACGGCGGCCACGACTTCGGCCTTGCGCCGGACGACCCAGCGCTTGGTGTTGGGAGGCGGCAGGCTATCGACCGTCAGCGGTTCGCCGAGAGGTCCGATAACTTGCGCCGGTCTGATTTTCTGGTTCTCGATCATGGCAATACTCGTCGATCAGCTCGGCTCGACAGGGGGGGAGGGCGGCGTTTGCTTCGCCGGCAATGTTCCTCCTTCCGCTTTGCCATTCGTTGAACGGGTTGGGTTAACGGGAGTTTCAACATTTTCGCCGCCCGTCAGGAGCCGTGCGGCAAGCCCGTGAAAGCTCGCGCCGCCTTGCAGCGTGGTGCTGCCCGGCAACGCCTGTTTCACCGCCTTGCGCAGATCCTGCGCCGCGACGAGACGCGCGCACAGTTCGTGCCAGCCGAGCGGACGCAGGCGTTCGCCCTGCCCCCCGCTTTCGACGAGGCACGAATCACCCGGTGGCCGGATATCGTTGAATCCCATTTCCATGAGCGGGTCTCTAGCCCGGGCAGTCATAAGGGACGGTAAAGGCCGCCTTTACCAAGAGTTAGGAATAGCCATTCTGGCGGCAATTAATTGCTTCCATCGTCCGGCGCACCAGCGGGGCAAGGCCGGGAATTGCGCATTTTTCCTGCATTCCCTCCGCAAATGTGCTTATGGGACGGCGCATGGCCAGTCTTTCCTCCGTTTACGATTACGCTACATTTTTCGATCTGCCGCAGCCATTGAGCGCGCGGCGGATCGTCGTGGCGATGTCGGGCGGCGTGGACAGCTCGGTCGTAGCGGGCCTCGCCGCCGCCAGCGGCGCCGAAGTGATCGGGGTGACGCTTCAACTCTACGATTACGGCGCCGCCACGGGGCGCAAGGGCGCCTGCTGCGCGGGCGACGACATCCGCGATGCCCGTGCCGTGGCCGACCGGCTGGGCATCGCGCATTATGTGTTCGACCACGAATCGAGCTTTCGCGAGGAAGTGGTCGAACGATTCGCCGACGATTACCTGGCCGGCCGCACGCCGATTCCCTGCATCCGTTGCAACATGGGGCCGAAATTCACCGACCTGCTGCGCATGGCGCGCGAACTCGGCGCGGATTGCCTGGCCACGGGGCACTACGTGCGCCGCGTGGCCGGCGCGGCCGGGCCGGAACTGCACCGCGCGCTCGATCCCGCGCGCGACCAGAGCTATTTCCTCTATGGCACCACGGAAGAACAGCTCGCCTTCCTGCGCTTTCCGCTGGGCGGCCTGCCCAAGACCGAGACGCGCCGGATCGCCGCCGACCTTGGCCTGGGCGTGGCGGCCAAGCCCGACAGCCAGGACATCTGCTTCGTTCCCGATGGCGATTACGCGCGCGTCGTGCGTTCGGTGCGCCCCGAAGGCGACGCGCCGGGCGAGATCGTCCATGCTGCCACCGGTGAAGTGCTCGGCCAGCACCGCGGCATCATCCACTATACGGTCGGCCAGCGGCGCGGGCTGGAGATCGGCGGCCAGCCCGAACCGCTCTATGTCACCGCGCTCGACGCGCCGCACCGGCGCGTGCTGGTGGGGCCGAAAGCCATGCTGGCCGTGGGCCAGGCGCGAATCATCGAGACCAACCGCATCGGCGCCCTGCCGCAGGATACGCCGCTAACCGCCAAGGTGCGGTCGCTGGCCAAGCCGGTGCCGGTCGTGCTCGAAGGCCCGTTCGGGGATGGCGCGGAAACCGCCATCCGTTTCCTGCAGCCGGAATACGGCGTGGCGCCGGGGCAGGCGGCAGTGCTCTATGCCGGGGATCGCGTGATCGGCGGCGGCTGGATCGCGGAAACCGGCCGCTGGCAGGACGCGGCCTGATCCGCTCCCGGATCAGTCGTTCCAGGGCTGGAGCACGCAGCCCGATCCCTCACGGTATGTCGCGGTTTGCCGGGCCAGCAGCGGGAAACGCGCGGTAACGCTGCGCGCCTGCGGGTCTTCCGACAGCGTGATCATTGCCATGCCCGCCTCGAAATCTTTCCGGCAATCGCTGAGCGTGCGCCCGCCGACATAGCGGCACGAGCAGCCGACGCGCGCGCCGTAGGATGCGCCGGTGATCGCGTAGCCGTGAAGCGCCGGCCAGAAATAGGCGAAGACGGCCACCAGCAGCGCCACGACCGGCAGGACCAGACGCCAGCGCCGCCGCCCGCGCGGTGGCGCGCCGTTGGCCGGGGAGCCGTCCGGGTTCGATCCATTCCGGTCAGACTTTGCGGAAGAAGATGCGTTTGCGGTTGCCATGTCCGGGCCATCTGGAGGAAAGGACTGGCGCCATGGCCCGCCCGCGCTTGTCCCATATCCTCCCCCTGCTGCTTCTGCCAGCCTTGATCGGCTGCGGCAGGTCCGGAGACGCGCCCGCACCGCCGCCTCCGCCGCTGTCGGACGCCGCGATGAAGGCGGTGGTCGAAGACCCGGGGACGAATCGCGAAGGCCTGGCCCGCGCGGTCGACGCGCTGTTCACCGACGAGGCGGCTGCGGAGACCCGCGCGGTGATCGTCATGCGCGGCGGGCGGATCGTGGCGGAACGCTATGCCCCTGGCTACCACGAGAACACCCGCTTCGTGAGCTGGTCGATGGCCAAGTCGATCACCGGGGTGATGATCGGGATGCTGGTCTCGGACGGGCGGCTGCGGCTCAACGAATCGGCGCCCGTCCCCGCGTGGCAGCGTCCCGGCGATCCGCGTGGCGAGATCACGCTGCGGCAGCTGCTGCAGATGCGATCGGGGCTCAAGCATGTCGAGGCGGGCGATCCCGTCTATGAATCCGACGAGGTGCGGATGCTGTTCCTCGACGGGCGCGACGACATGGCGCGCTATGCCGAGGACCAGCCGCTCGACAGCGAACCGGGCAAGACCTTCCGCTATTCGACCGCGACCAGCGTGATCCTGTCCGATCTCGCCGCGCGCGCGCTGGCGCCCGTGCCCGATGCCGAGCACCGCCGCCGCGCCGTGGCCGAATACTTGCGCACGCGCCTGTTCGAACCGGCCGGAATGCGCTCGATGCTGCCGGAATTCGACGCGGCGGGCACGCTGATCGGCGGATCGCTGATCCACGGCACGGCGCGCGACTGGATGCGGTTCGGCGAGTTCCTGCGCAACAAGGGATCGGTGCGCGGCGCACAGATCATCCCGCGCCAGTGGATCGATTTCATGACCACGCCATCGCCGCGGCAGGCGCAATACGGCGCGCAGATCTGGCTGAACCGCACGCCCAGCGGCAAGGACCGGCCCGCGCTGTTCCCCGATCGCGGCCCGAAGGACCTGTTCGCCTGCATCGGCCACCTGGGCCAGTACGTGCTGGTCTCACCCAGCCGCAAGCTGGTGGTCGTGCGTCTCGGCAAGACGCCCGACGACAAGCTGGGCGCGGTGACGGGCCACCTCGCCGACATCGTCGACACGTTCAGGTAGCAGGTTCCCCGGCGGGCGCGCCCTGCACCGCCAGCGCCGGGCTTTCCCCGTCCGGGCCGGGCGCGAGAAGATCCCGGGCACCCAGCGGCGCCTCGTTCACCAGACCTTCGGGATCGGGATGGATCAGCACTTCCACGCCGGGGAAGGCCTCCATCAGCTTTTCCTCGATCTCGTCCATCACGCGGTGCGCCTCGGTCACGGTCATCTTGCCATCGACCCAGACATGGAACTGCACGAAATCGCGATCGCCGCTGGTGCGCGTGCGCAGATCGTGCAGGCCCTTCAATTCGGGGTGCTGGGCGACGACCTCGAGGAACCGCTCGCGCTTTTCGAGCGGCCATTCGTGGTCCATCAACTGCTCGATCGCATCCTGCGAGGCGCCCCACGCACCCCAGCCCAGCCACAGCGCGATGCCGAACGCGAAAGCCGCGTCGACGCCGCCCAGCGCAAGGTAATGATCGAGCACGAGCGCGGCGATCACCGCGAGGTTGAGAAACAGGTCCGATTTGTAGTGGACGTTGTCGGTGCTGATCGCGAGGCTGCCGGTCTGGCGGATCACGTGTCGCTGATAGGCAAGCAGCGCCACCGTGGCCACCATCGCCACCACCGACACGATCACGCCCGATTCGGCCTCTGCCACCCGCTCTCCGCCCAGGAACTGCCCCACCGCGCGCCAGGCTAGGCCCAGCGCCGAGATCGAGATCAGCACGACCTGGAACATCGCCGCGAGCGCTTCGGCCTTGCCGTGCCCGAAGCGGTGGTTGTGATCGGCCGGCTGCGCCGCGACCCATACCCCCAGCAGCGTGGCGGCGCTGGCCACCAGGTCCAGCCCGGTATCGGCCAGGCTTCCCAGCATCGCGGTCGAATGCGTGGAGATCACCGCCCACAGCTTCAGGCCGGCCAGCAGCGTCGCCACGGCCATGCTAGCCATCGCCGCGCGCCGGTTGAGATCGGAGGGGATCGCGCTCATGCCATTCGCTTTACGGGTAAAGCAGCGTGCTGGTCCAGCCGCCGGCGCCATCGGTCACGAAGCGGCGGCGTTCGTGCAGGCGATGGTCGCGGTCCTGCCAGAACTCGATGGTGGCGGGCTTCACGCGATAGCCGGACCAGTGCGCCGGCCGCGTGACCTCTCCGTCCGGGTATTGCGCGCGCAGGGCGTCCACCCGGTCAAGGTAGGTCTGCCGCGAATCCAGCGGGCGCGACTGGTCCGAGGCGGCCGAACCCAGCCGCGATTCGGGATGCCGGCTGGCGAAATAGGCGTCCGCCTCGGCCGCCGTCACTTCGGTGATGGTGCCTTCGACGCGAATCTGCCGGCGCAGCGATTTCCAGTGGAACAGCAGCGCGACGTGCGGGTTCGCCGCCAGCTCGCCGCCCTTGCGGCTGTGGAAGTTGGTGTAGAACACGAAGCCAGCCGGCCCATGCCCTTTCAGCAGCACCATCCGCACCGACGGCACGCCCTGCGGCGTCGCGGTGGCGAGCGCCATGGCGTTGGGATCGTTGGGTTCACTGGCCCGCGCCTGCGCGAACCATTCCTCGAAGATGGCGAACGGATCGGCATGGGGGATGGCATCGCGCGCTTGTTCAGGTTTCACGGCATTTTCCTGACGAAGTTGACAAAGTTGACACGGTTCAGAGGCAAACGGCCGCCCGCCGCGGACAGGCTGTCGTGTGGCCGGCAAAGCGCGAGATAGCCATGACGAGGATCAAGGTTCATGGGCATCGCCTATCCTACCCCCGTGCAGTAGGAAAGCGCCGCTTGCGGCGCGGCGTTTCGGCACCTAGCTAGGGAACCATGGCAGACCCCTATTCCATTCTTGGCGTAAACCGCAGCGCGAGCGAAAAGGACGTGAAATCCGCGTACCGCAAGCTTGCCAAGGAACTCCATCCGGACCGGAACAAGGACAATCCCGAGGCGGCCGAACGGTTTGCCGAGGTGACGCAGGCCTATGACCTCCTGTCCGACAAGGACAAGCGTGCCCAGTTCGACCGGGGCGAGATCGACGCGGAGGGCAATCCCACAAGCCCCTTCGGCTTCGGCGGCGCGGGCGGCGGCTTTGGCGGAGCGCAGCACGGCTATCGCCATTCGGGCGGCTTCGAGGGCGCCGGTGCCGAGGGCATCGACATCGGCGACATTTTCGAGGGCCTGTTCGGCGGGCGCGGCGGTCAGCCCGGCGGCGGTGGCGGTTTCGGCGGCTTCGGCGGCGCGCGGCGTGGCCCGCCGCCCAAGGGCGCGAATGTCGGCTATCGGCTGCAGGTTTCCTTCACCGACGCCGCCAGCCGGGCCAGCCAGCGCATCACCCTGTCGGACGGCAAGACCATCGACCTCAAGCTGCCCGCGGGCGTGGAAAGCGGCCAGCAGGTGCGCCTTCCCGGCAAGGGCGAACAAGGCCCCGGTGGCGCCGGCGACGCGATCGTGACGATCGAGGTGGGCAGCCACCCGTTTTACGAACGCGATGGTGACAACATCCGGCTCGACCTGCCGGTAACGCTCGACGAGGCGGTCAACGGCAGCAAGGTGAAGGTGCCGACCGTGGATGGCCCGGTGATGCTCACCGTCGCGCCCGGCAGCAGCAGCGGACGCACGCTGCGGCTGAAGGGCAGGGGCTTTACCCGCAAGGACGGCACGCGCGGCGATCAGCTGGTGACGCTGCAGATCGACCTCCCGCCCGCCGACAGCGAACTGGGCGCCGATCTCCAGACCCGGCTCGCAGGATGGCAGGACACCCGGAACCCGCGCGGTAAGCTGGGCGTTTAAGACGGCATGACTCCCGTATCCGGCCTTTCGCCCGGGCCGGGCGATGACGGAACGGAACGGGCTGCATCCTCGCCGGCCGGACCACCGATCGCGCCGCTGATCGATGTTCCCGACCTTTCGCCCGAAGCCCGCCGTCGCGCCGCCCTGCGGCTCCCCCCGGATGCGCAGGGTTTTGTGGCGCCCGTGCCGCCCGCCCGCCACGCGCGGGCGCTGGAAGTGATCCGCCGGGTGTGGACCGGCGTCTATCACGACGGGTTCATCCACGCCGGCAACTTCGCCTACATGGTGCTGATCGCACTGTTCCCGTTCTTCATCACCGGCGCGGCGATCTTTTCCGCGCTGGGCGAGGCCAGCCAGCGCGCCGCCGCGATCAACACCGTGCTGATCGCGATGCCGCCGGTGGTGGCCGAAGCGCTCGATCCGGTGGCGCGCAGCGTGGTGGAGATGCGCACCGGCTGGCTGCTGTGGGTAGGCGGGCTGATCGGCCTTTGGACGGTGGGCAGCCTTGTCGAAACGATCCGCGACATCCTGCGCCGCGCCTATGGCACGCGCTGGGAGCACGCCTTCTGGCGCTATCGCCTGGCGTCCACCGGACTGATCGTGGCCTCGGTGATCCTGATCCTGCTCTCCATCGCCGCGCAAGTGGCGATCGGCACCGCGCAACAGGCGATCGAGGCGTGGATGCCGCAGTTCAGCGGATGGATCGCCAGCCTGTCGCTGTCGCGCTTCGTGCCGGCGGTGATCTTCTTCCTGGCGCTGTGGCTGCTGTTCATCTCGCTGACCCCCGGCGCTTACCGGGGCCGGCGCTATCCCAAATGGCCCGGCGCGCTGCTCGTCAGCCTGTGGTGGCTGGCGGTCACCGGTGCGCTTCCGGGAGTGTTGCGCCATTTCTTCACTTACAACCTAACGTACGGAAGCCTTGCCGGCGTGATGATCGCGCTTTTCTTTTTCTGGCTTGTCGGCTTAGGGATGGTGGTAGGAGCCGAACTCAACGCTGCGCTCGCGGAAACGCCCGAAGAGCGCGATGTGGTGGGGCAGGCTGACGATCGCGCGCGCAGGGCGCGCCGGATGAGCATCGAGCAAGAGGGCGCATGACCGGACTGATGGAAGGAAAGCGGGGCCTGATCATGGGCCTTGCCAATGACAAGTCGCTGGCGTGGGGGATCGCCCGCAAGCTGCGTGAACAAGGTGCCGAACTGGCCTTCTCCTATCCGGGCGAGGCGCTGGAAAAGCGCGTCCGCCCGCTGGCGGCAAGCCTGGACAGCGATTTCCTGATCGAATGCGACGTATCGGACATGGCGGCGCTCGATGCCGCGTTCGAAACGCTGAAGGCGCGGTGGCCGACGATCGATTTCGTGGTCCATGCCATCGGCTTTTCGGACAAGAACGAGTTGCGCGGCCGGTATTATGATACCTCGCTCGACAATTTCCTGACGACGATGAACATCTCGGCCTACAGCCTCGTCGCCGTGACCAAGCGCGCCATCGCGATGATGCCCGAAGGCGGATCGATCCTCACGCTGACCTATTACGGCGCCGAAAAGGTCGTGCCGCACTACAACGTGATGGGCGTGGCCAAGGCGGCGCTGGAAACCAGCGTGCAGTACCTCGCCAACGATTGCGGGCCGCAGGGCGTGCGCGTCAACGCGATCTCGGCCGGTCCGATCAAGACGCTGGCGGCCAGCGGGATCGGCGATTTCCGCTATATCCTCAAGTGGAACGAGCTGAACTCGCCGCTGCGGCGGAACGTGACGATCGAGGACGTCGGCGGGGCGGGGCTCTATTTTCTGTCGGACCTGTCCTCGGGCGTGACCGGCGAAGTCCACCATGTCGACGCGGGTTACCACACGGTCGGCATGAAGCAGGAAGACGCGCCCGACATCGCGCTGGGCTGATGACGAGACGCCCTTCCGTTCGTTAGCGGGAGGAGGGGCTGTCCGTCAGGGATGCGACGGGGTGATGGCCGGCGGCGGTGTCGCCGCGCCGGCGGCATCCTCGGCCGCGCGTTCCTTGGCCAGCTTTTCCTCGTACTGCTTTTCCAGCACTTCCACCCGCGCCTGTTCGGCGGCGGTATCGGCGTCGATCGTCTGCAGGCGCTTGGCGCGCTCCTCCTCGATCAGCCGGCCGAACTGCACGTCGCTCGATTGCTTCTTCTCGGCATAGGCGGCGTTGATCAGGCGCGAGACGCAGCCCGATGCCCCGCCCGATCCGACCGGGGAGCAGGAGTTCACGCCGGCCGCGCCCACCGTTTCATAGGCCCGGACACGCTCTGTCCAGCCCTGGTTGGCCGCAGCGTTGGGATTGTCACGCAAGGGCGCGGGAATGCGGAAGCGTTCGGATTCGTCCTTGCGCGCGCAGACCGTGATTTCGCCCGCGTTGGAGGCCGGGCAGGGATCGTCGCCATAGATGATCAGCTGGTTGACCTTCTCGCCCGATGTCGCGTCCTGCGCCAGGACGGGCTGCGATGCCGCGATGCCGGCGGTGGCGATCAGCGCCAGGGCGGTGATCCGGGGTAAGAAGCGCGTCATCGTGACTCTCCAGCTGGGTCTGGTGCCGATATAGGGCCGCACCCTCTTGAATGGTAGATGAAGCCCCGTCGCTGACCTGAATCAATCAGATACGTCAGATCCGTTTCGCCCCTCAGATCCGCTTCGAAAGCGCGATCGCCGCACGGCAGCCGAAGCGGATGGCGTGGAACAGCACCGGATAGCCCGGCGCGCGCTCGGCCCCGGCAGCGATCGCGGCATCGCGGTGCTCGCGCTCGTCGTCGCGGAATTCGCGCACCATCGCGGCCAGCTCCGGGTCGTCGTCGCCCAGTTCGTCGAGCTGTTCGGTATAGTGGCGGTCGATCTCGGTCTCGATGGCGGCGGTGCAGGCCATAGCCGCTTCCGGCCCGATCAGCGCGGTTGCCGCACCCAGCGCGAACCCGGCGACCGACCATACCGGCTGGAGCGCCGTCGGCCGCACGCCGCGTTGTGCCAGCAGCGCGTCGAACCGCTTGCGGTGATCGGCTTCCTGCGCCGCCATCGCCGCGACTTCGGCCGAATGCGGCGCGCGATCGCCCATCACCGCCATCTGCCCGGCATAGATGCGCACGGCGCCGTATTCGCCGGCCTGATCGACCCGGATCATCGCGGCGAACCTGTCACTCATGGCTGCAATCCTCCGGCGGAACGACGGGCGCGGCCCAGCAGTCTGAACACCGTGATCGCGCCGGCCATGGAAATCAGGAAGTTGTAGCCCGCCAGGCTCACGCCGAACAGCGTCCACGGCGCGACATCGCAGCGGATCACCGGCGCCGACATGATCGCCGCCAGCGGATCGTTGCCCAGCTTGTGCGAGGAGCACGTGGTGATGCCTTCCCACCAGCCGTATTCGACGCCGGCGTGGAACGCGCCGATCAGCCCGCTGATGCCGATCGCGACGGCAGCCAGCATGACCAGCATGTCGCCCCCGCCGGTGCGGCGCTGCATTTGCGCGATCAGCGACATGACGATCGCGGCGATATGCGGATAGCGCTGCCACCAGCACATCTCGCAGGGGGGCAGGCCGAACACGAACTGCGCGATCAGCGCCCCGCCCATCAGCGCGGCGGGGATCAGCAGCGCCAGGGTATAGGCGGCGTTGCGGGACTGGACCGACGTCATCGTGTCAGCGCTTTCCCGCCGATGCCCGGAGAGGCAGCGCCTGCTGCGCGGTCCGCCCCAGCGTCTGCACCGCGTAATAGAGCTGGAAGTCGTCGATGCCCTTGGCCTTCAGTTCCTCGGCCGTCATCTTGAAGCGCGGATCCTCGCCCTTGTCGGTCTCGAGATCCTTGTCGTCCTTCAGCTCGTTGATCAGGTGTCCACGCAGGTCGCTTTCGCGATAGGAGCGCAGCGCGCGCTTGCGCATGTCGGGATCGGAAATCTGCGGCACGCGCACGTCGGGATCGATGCCGCCTTCCTGCACCGAACGGCCCGACGGGGTGTAGTAGCGCGCCGTCGTCAGCTTGAGCGCGGTGTCGCGCGTCAGCGGGATCAGCGTCTGCACGCTGCCCTTGCCGAAGCTGCGCTCGCCCATGATCGCCGCGCGGTGCTGGTCCTGCATAGCGCCGGCGACGATTTCCGAAGCGGAGGCCGACCCCTGATCGATCAGCACGATCATCGGCACGCCCTTGGCGATATCGCCCGGCGTGGCGTTGTACACCTCGTTGTCGCGGGCATAGCGGCCACGCTGCGAGACGATCGGCCCCTTTTCGAGGAACAGGTCCGATAGCGAGACGGCTTCGTCCAGCAACCCGCCGGGGTTGCCGCGCAGATCGAGGATCAGGCCGGCCGGGCGGTTGCCCGTCTTGGCGCGAATATCGCGCCAGGCGGCGGCGACCTGCGTGCCGACGTTGGCGCTGAAGCTCGATACCGAGATCACGCCGACGTTGTCCTTCACCTTCCATTCGACCGGCTTCAGCTCGATCACCTGGCGCGTGATGGTCAGGTCAAGCGGCTCGTCGCGACCGGGGCGGAACACGGTGAGGCGGATCTGCGTGCCCACTTCACCGCGCATCTGGTCCACCGCGTCGTCGAGCGAGCCGCCGTAGATCAGCTTGCCGTCGAGATGGGTGATGTAGTCGCCCGCCTTGATCCCGGCGAGATCGGCCGGCGTGCCCTTCATCGGCGCGATCACCTTGACCGCGCCGTCCTCCAGCGTCACCGACAGGCCCAGCCCGCCATAGGAGCCATCGGTCTGCGTGCGCAGGTTCTCGAAATCGCGCGCGTCGAGATAGGAACTGTGCGGATCAAGCGTGGCCAGCATGCCGTCGATCGCGCCCTTGAACAGCTTGTCGTCGTCCACCGGCTCCACGTAATTGGCCTTGATCCGTTCGTAGATCGCCATCAGCCGGGTGAATTCGGGGCCGGTCTTGGCGTCCACGGCGGCCAGCCCGGCGGTCGTCACCGGGATCAGCGCGATTGCCGACACGAGCGCGGTGGCACGGAAGAGGGAGGCCACGGTCTTCGTGAACGGGGTCTTCGCCATCGGGGACTTTCGCTTCAAGGGGGCCATGGGGCCGCGTTCTATAGCGGCAGCGCGATGAACGCCAGATGGCGCGACACGGTGAGTCATCCGGGGATCGTCATCCGCGCAGTGCCTGCAGCGGATTGATCGGAGCGCCATCCTTGCGCAGTTCGACCGTCACCGTCGGGCGGCCCGGCCCGGCCGCGCCCAGCGGCGCGCCCTGCACCACGGTTTCGCCCACGTTCACGTCAAGCCGGCCGAGATTGGTGACGAGCGAGGTCCAGCCGCCATCGTGTTCGATGATCACGATCCGGCCATAGCCGCGATAGGGGCCGGCGAAGGCCACGCGCCCGGCCGCCGGCGCGACCACCTGCGCGCCGCCGACCGGCGCGAAGGTGAGGCCGGAAGACAGCCCGCCCGCGCCGCGTTCACCAAAGCCGGTCACGATCCGTCCGCCCACCGGCAGAATCCACGAAAGCGCCGCCGAAGCCGAAGGGGTGGGGCCGGTATCCGCCACCATCAGCGCGTCGCCCGGCCGTTCGGGGCGCGGCACCGGGCCGGGCAGCGCGGCCAGCTTCTGCCGCAGCGAACCATCGGCCTGCAACTGGTCCATCAGCGCGCGCAGATCACGCGTCTGTTCGGCCAGCGCGAGCGCGCGGTCCGCCTCGCGGCTGGCCGTCCCTTGCGCCGCGCGCGATTCGATGCGCTGGCGGCTTTCGATGGCGACAAGCTGCTGGCGCCGCGCGGTCAGCCCCTGTTCGCCCTGGCGCAACTGGTCGGCGGCCAGCCGCGCGCTGGCCTGCAAGGCGCGGCCGCGCACGATTTCCTGCCGCAGCCCCGCGGTGCGCTGCCGCACTTCGGGCAGCATCGTTTCCAGCACCGCGCGCAGATAGACGGTATCGCGCAGGGTATCGGCGCGCATCAGGCTGAAGGCGAGCGGGCGGCGTGCCATGAGCTGCAGCGCCGCGGTCAGCCGCACCACCGGTTCCTGCCGCGCGGCGATGCGCAGCCGCAGCGCTTCGCGCTGGCGGTCGATCAGCGCGATCTTCGCCTGCGCCACCTGGATTTCGGCTTCGGACTGCTGGATGCGCGCGGCCACCGCCGCCGTTTCGCGCGCGGTACGGTCGGCCGCTTCGGTGGCCTTGCGCGCTTCCGCCTCCAGCTGTTCGCCGCGTGCCCGCGCCATCGTCAGTTCGCGGGTTGCCTGGCGCAGCGCGTCGCCCGCCTGCCCGGCATCGTCGAAAGGCGCGGCCTGCTGCGCCATGGCAAGCTGCCAGCCTAACACGCCGGCCAGCGCGGCCATGGTGGCGAGAAGGAGCGTGCGCGACGTCATGACGCGGCGCTTATCCTTCGCGGTGGTAGGGATGGCCAGCGATAATGCTGGTGGCGCGCCACAACTGCTCGGCCAGCATGGCGCGAGCCAGCATGTGCGGCCAGGTCGCCGCGCCGAAGGCAAGCAGGAGATCGGCCTTGCCGCGCACGTCCGCATCGTGCCCGTCGGCCGCGCCGATCAGGAAGCGCGCCTCGCGCACGCCATCGTCGCGCCAACGGCCCAGAATGCCGGCGAACTCGGTCGAGGTGAGCTGGCGCCCGCGCTCGTCGAGCGCGACGGTGCGGACGGGCGTGGCCGCGGGCGGCGGGATCGTGCCGCCGCGATCGGGCAGCTCGGTAACCTTGAGGCCCCAGGCGACGCGCTTGGCATAGCGGTCGACCAGCTCGGCCTCGGGCGATCGCCCGATCTTCCCGCGCGCGATGATGTGCAGCAGCATCCGGTTTCCGATCGGGAACGCTCTTCCCCCCTCCTGACGGAAGGGAGCGCGCGCGTGCTTAGGCCGCGCCCGCGTCTCCGAACGCCCACATGCGTTCGAGGTTGTAGAAGCTGCGCACTTCCGGGCGGAACAGGTGGACTACCACGTCGCCGGCATCGATCAGCACCCAGTCGGCGGCGGGCAGGCCTTCCAGCCGCGCGTGGCCGTAACCGCCCTGCTTGATCCGTTCGGCCAGCTTCTGGGCCATCGCAGCGACCTGGCGCGTCGAACGGCCCGACGCGATCACCATGTAATCGGCGATCGAGCTTTTGCCTTCGAGCGGGATCGAGACGATCTCCTGCGCCTGATCGTCGTCGAGCGATTGCAGGACGAGATCGTGCAGCGACGCCGGCTTGGCCTTGGCGCCCGAGCTGGCGGTGGACGTGGCGGCCCCGGCCTGGGCCGGAATGGTCTGGACAGTTGTCATCGCGGTGAGATGGTCTCCGTGGCTGGATTGTCAATGAAAAGGAAGCGGGCACCGGTCAATCGCCCGGCCCCCGAAACGGGCCGGGCCACCGGAATCCCGGCAACCGACCGCAAGGGAAGTGCGCCGCGGCTCAGGGCTTGCCTGCCCCGCCGAAGCGCGTGTTGCCGGTGGATGGGCCGGTTTGCGGAACGACCGGCCGATGCGTGAGGGCATCGAACGGCTCCGCATCGACGAAGCGGCGAAACCATTCCGGATCGGCGGCACGAATGGCCGTGGCCGAACGGGGATCGGGATCGAAACGCAGGATCGTCAGCGCCGGGGCGCTCCGCTTTGCGCCGTCAATCAACTGTCCGGGCCGCCGGCGCCAGCGGCGCAACCAGGCCATGGCGGGGCTCGCCAAGGCACGCGCATCATAACCCGGACGCGCGATAACCGCAATCGGCGTCTCCCGCGCCATCCGCCGCCAGTCCTTCCAGCGGTGGAGCTGCGCCAGATTGTCGGCCCCCATCAGCCAAACGAAGCGCTTTTTCGGGTAGCGTCGGCGCAGCGCCGCCAGCGTATCGACGGTGTAGCGCGTGCCCAGCCGCGCCTCGATCGCGGTCACGCGAATCGGCGCGCGGCGGGCCGCCGCCCGCGCCGAACAATAGCGCGCCGGCAGCGGGGCCATGCCCTTCACCGGCTTCAGCACGTTGCCCGGCGATACCAGCCACCACACCTCGTCCAGCCCCAGCGCCTCGCGCGCGAACAGGCTGATGCGGCGGTGGCCGCCATGGGCCGGGTTGAAGCTGCCGCCCAGAAGACCGACGCGGGGCAGGCCGACGCGGGGGGAAGGAATCGGACCGGTCAGGATGAAGGCTCCGCCACCCTGCCTAGCGCGCCACGCGCCGGGGCGAGGCCGCCTTGGCGCGATAGGCGCCCTGCATCGCGAACATCCAGCCGGGGTATTCGCGCGGCAGGGCCGAGAGGGCATCGAGCCGGGAAAGCTCGTCCGCCGTCAGTTCCACCTCGCAGGCGGCGATGTTGTCGGCCAGCTGGTCGGCGCGCTTGGCGCCGACGATCACCGTCGTCACCACCGGCTGATAGAGCAGCCAGGCCAGCGCCACCTGCGCGACCGTGGCCGGCTCGCCCGAAACCGTCTTGCCGGCGGCGATCTCCTGCATCGCCTCGATCAGGTCATAAGCGCGATCGAGTTCCACCGGCGGGAAATCGAACACCGCGCGGCGGCCTTCGCCCTGGTTGGGGCCGCTGTTGCCGCCGTCGGTGGCGCGGGTGTATTTGCCCGAAAGCAACCCCCCGGCCAGCGGGCTCCACACCATCAGGCCCAGCCCCTCGCTTTGCAGCAGCGGCACGATCTCGCGCTCCAGATCGCGGCCGGCGACGGTGTAGTAGGCCTGGAGCGAGGCAAACGAGGCGATGCCGAGTCGTTCCGAAATGCCCAGCGCCTTCATGATCTGCCAGGCGGCCCAGTTGCTGACGCCGATATAGCGCGCGCGGCCACTGCGCACGATGTCCTCCAGCGCGCACAGGGTTTCCTCGATCGGGGTCAGCGCATCCCAGCCGTGGATCTGGTAGAGATCGACATGGTCCATGCCCAGCCGGGCGAGGCTGGCGTCGATCTCGTGCAACAGGTGGAAGCGCGAGGCACCAGCCTCGTTCGCCCCCGGCCCCATCGTGCCCATGGCCTTGGTGGCGACAACCACGTCGGGCCGCTTCACGCCCAGATCGCGCAGCGCCTGGCCAAGGATCTCCTCGGACCGGCCTTCCGAATAGACGTTGGCCGTATCGATGAAGTTGATGCCGGCGTCGATCGCCTGCCGCACCAGCGCGGTCGACGCCGCCAGATCCAGCCCCGCGATCGGGCCGAACCGGCCCTGCGATTCGCCGAACGTCATCGTGCCGAGGCACAGCTCGGAAACGATCAGGCCGGTATTGCCGAAACGGTTGGTACGCATGGAAGAATCCTCTGCCTTCGGGTTTGCGGCCAAACTAGCGACCGGCCGCGTGCTTGTCGAAGGGGGATGCGGCGATCAGAACCGGTTCTTAGGGCCGCGTCTGGCCCGAACCGCGCACCAGCCACTTATAGGTGGTGAGCCCTTCAAGCGCGACCGGCCCGCGCGCGTGCAGCCGCCCGGTCGCGATGCCGATTTCCGCGCCCAGTCCGAACTCGCCGCCATCGGCGAACTGGCTGGAAGCGTTGTGGATCACGATCGCGCTGTCCACTTCGGACAGGAAGCGGTCGGCGGCGGCCTGGTCCTCGGTCACGATCGCGTCGGTATGGCCCGAGGAATGGCGCGCGATATGGCCCAGCGCCTCCTCCAGTCCATCCACCACCGCGACCGCCAAGATCGCGTCGAGGTATTCGGTGTCCCAGTCGTTCGCGCTGGCGGGGGCGATGCGCGGATCGATGGCGCGGGCGCGGGCATCGCCGCGCAATTCGCACCCGGCGTCGAGCAAGGGCGCGATCAGCCCATGCGGATCGGGATAGGTCGCATCGATCAGCAGCGTTTCCATCGCCCCGCACACGCCGGTGCGGCGCAGCTTGGCGTTGAACACGATCGCGGCGGCGCGGGCCGGATCGGCGGCGTGATCGACGTAGGTGTGGTTGATCCCGTCGAGATGCGCCAGCACCGGCACGCGTGCATCGGACTGGACGCGCGCGACCAGGCTCTTGCCCCCGCGCGGCACGATCATGTCGATCAGGCCCGCCGCCGTCAGCATAGCGCCCACGGCCGCGCGGTCCTGCGTGGGCAGGAGCTGCACCGCATCGGCGGGCACGCCGCCCTCGGCCAGCCCGGCGACCAGCGCCTGGTGGATCGCGCGGTTGGAATGCACCGCCTCGCTGCCGCCGCGCAGCAGCACGGCATTGCCCGAGCGCACGCACAGCGCGGCGGCGTCCGCCGTCACGTTGGGGCGGCTTTCGTAAATGATGCCGATCAGGCCGATGGGCACCCGCACGCGCTGCAGCACCATGCCGTTGGGCCGCGTGGCGCTGTCGATCACCTCGCCCACCGGATCCGGCAGGCTGGCGACCTGCTCCACCGCATCGGCCATGGCCGCGAGCCGGCCCGAATCGAGCCGCAACCGGTCGAGCAGCGCGCCGGACAGGCCATTCGCTTCGCCCGCGGCGACATCGCGCGCGTTCGCGGCGAGGATTTCCGGTTCGGCGCGGCGCAGCGCCGCCGCCGCCAGCCGCAGCGCCTGTTCCTTCGCCGGTGCCGGCATCCGCGCCAGAACGCGCTGCGCCACGCGGCCGGCGCGGGCGAGGCCTTCGACGAGATCGGTCACGGAATCGGGGGAAATCTGGGGCTGGCTGGACATGGGCGCGCCCTACCACGCGCCCCGGCCGCTGTCAGCCCGCATCGCATGGCGGCGCTCCCGCGGATTGCCCGGCGAGTCGCGGCCGCGAAGCACGGCGAATCGAAACGATTCGTTGCCGGAATCACATGGTTCCAACGCTTCACCGGAGGACTCGCACGATTCAACCCGGCAAAGGGGGATCGGATTCGACCTGCGGCGGACGCACCGGTAATCGGCCGCGTCCTTCCGGCGCATCCGCAGGGGCAGCAAAGATAAAAGCCAGAGATGCCGCACCGGGGGTCGTCACACGTGTCAGCAACAGCCAGAGACGGGCTAGCCGCCCGGCTGAAGCGCTGGTTTCCCGAACGCGAGTTTTTCATGCGTTCGCAGGGCCAGGTCCGCTTCATCCGGATAACCAGCCGGCTCCAGATGATCGTGGCCGCCGCCATCGCCGCCGCGCTGGGCCTGTGGCTGGCGATGATGGTGACGATGCTGGTCTCGCGCTATCTCGACGCGCGCGACCGTGAACGGCTGCTCCAGCGCGAAGCCGCCGTCGCCTCGGCCGAAACGCGCGTCTCGAAGTATCGGAACGGCCTGGGCGAAGTGGCCGATGATCTGCAGAAGCGGCAGGACTTCATCGAGAAGATGGTCGAAAGCCACGTCGGCGCGCTGCCCAACGATCTGCCCAAGGGCACAGTCAGCGACAGCAGCGCCGAAGCCGGCAAGACCGTGAAGAAGATCTCGATGGAACTGCCCGAGGCCGCCGGGCTTGCCCGGATCGAGGCGCGCCAGCTGGCCTTCATCGAAAAGCTCACCCGCTTCGCCGATGCCCGCGCGGCGCGCGCCGAAACCGCGATTCGCCGCGTCGGGCTCAACCCCTCGATGATCATGGCGTCGAACCGCGGCGCGCAGGGCGGCCCGCTGATCCGTCTGGTCACCGGCCCCGGCAACGATGTCGATCCACGCTTCGCTCGGCTGGGCGCCAGCCTTGAACGGATGAGCGGGCTGGAAGACGGCCTGGCCCGCATTCCCAATACGCTGCCCGCCAGCCTCGAATATATCTCGAGCGGCTTCGGCTATCGCAGCGATCCCTTCACCGGCGGCGCGGCTTTCCACGCCGGTCTCGATTTCCGTGGGCCGATCGGCGCGCCGATCTATGCCGCCGCCGCCGGCACCGTCAGCTTCGCCGGCATCCGCCAGGGCTATGGCAATTGCGTGGAAGTCAGCCACGGCAACGGGCTGATGACCCGCTACGCCCACATGTCGCGCATCGGCGCGCGCGTGGGGGAAAAGGTTGCGGCCGGCGCCGTCATCGGGCAGATCGGCAGCACCGGCCGTTCCACCGGCCCCCACCTGCATTTCGAAGTGCGGATCAACGACCAGCCGGTCAATCCGCGCCCGTTTCTGGAGGCAAGACCGAATGTTTTCCAGGAAGGCCGCGCCGGGCAGCCGGCCAGCAACCGGAGCTAGCACTATGGCCAGCCGCAATACCGCGGGCGGGACGTTCTCGGTCCTTGGCGCGGACCTTGTCGTCACGGGCGACGTTACCGCCACCGCCGACCTGCATATCGACGGGCGGGTCAAGGGCGATATCGCCTGCGCCGCGCTGGTGCAGGGCGAAGCGAGCGTGATCGAAGGCGCGGTGAAGGCGCAGACCGCGCGCCTTTCGGGCACGGTCCACGGTGCGATCGAGGCCGGCGAACTGGTGATCCTGCGCAGCGCGCGCATCCACGGCGACGTCAGCTACGACGCGCTGACGATTGAGCAGGGCGCACAGGTCGACGGCCGCTTCGCGCCACGCGCCGCGCCGGCCGGCGAATCGACGCTGACGCTGGTCAGCTGATCCTGGTTCCCGTCCCCGATCATCCCTGCGTCCAGGCGGACGCGGGATGATCGAAAGCCGGCATATCAGGCAGCGGTGACGTTGACGCCCATGCTGGTCAGGTAGCGCTTGATGTTGCGCGCGGCCTGGCGCAGCCGCTGCTCGTTCTCGACCATCGCGATGCGCACGAAGCCCTCGCCGTCCTCGCCATAGCCGACGCCGGGCGCGACCGCGACTTCGGCATGGGTCAGCAGTTGCTTGGAGAATTCAAGGCTGCCGAGGTGGTTGAGCGCCGGCGGCAGCGGCGCCCAGGCGAACATCGACGCGCGCGGGCTGGGGATTTCCCACCCGGCGCGGCCGAACGCCTCGACCATCACGTCGCGCCGCTTCTGGTAGAGCTGGCGGTTCTTCTCGACGATATCCTGCGGTCCGTTGAGCGCGGCGCAGGCGGCGGCCTGGATCGGCGTGAACGCGCCGTAATCGAGATAGGACTTCACCCGCTTCAGCGCTGCGATCAGGCGCGCGTTGCCCACGGCGAAGCCGACGCGCCAGCCCGCCATCGAGAACGTCTTCGACATCGAGGTGAATTCCACCGCCACGTCCTTGGCGCCGGGCACTTCGAGGATCGAGCGCGTGGGATTACCGTCGTAATAGAGTTCCGAATAGGCGAGGTCGGACAGGATCCAGACCTTGTTCTCCTTCGCCCAGGCGACCAGCCGTTCGTAGAACGCGAGGTCGACCGTCTCCGCCGTGGGGTTCGACGGGTAGTTCACGATCAGGATCGAAGGGCGCGGGACCGAATACTTCATCGCCCGGTCGAGCGAATCCCAATAGCGTTCGTCGGGCGTCGTCGGGACCGAGCGGATCGTGGCCCCGGCGATGATGAAGCCGAAGGTGTGGATCGGGTAGCTGGGGTTGGGCGCGAGCACGACATCGCCCGGCGCGGTGATCGCGGTGGCCAGGCTGGCGAGACCTTCCTTAGACCCCATCGTCATGACCACTTCCGTTTCCGGATCGAGATCGACGTTGAAGCGGCGGCCGTAATAGTTCGCCTGCGCCTTGCGCACGCCGGGAATGCCCGAAGAGGCCGAATAGCCGTGCGCATCGGGCTTCTGCGCGACTTCGCACAGCTTGTCGATCACGTGGCTGGGCGGCGGCAGATCGGGGTTGCCCATGCCCAGGTCGATGATGTCCCTACCGGCGGCGCGTGCTGCGGCCCGCATGCCGTTGACTTCGGCGATGACGTAGGGCGGCAGGCGCTTCATGCGGTAGAATTCTTCGTCCACGGGTGGGATACTCTTGATGGCGCGGCGGAATTGCCGCTTCCCGGCCCTTACGCCAATCCGGCGCGGGTGGAAACCCAAGTGCCGCCATTGCCGCAGGGTATGGCGGCGCAGGGGCGGGGGCCGAGGCGGCAAGGCTGCTGCGGATTGATCCGGAGTGGACGATCGCGGAAGGCGCGGGTGGAGCGACAGTCTTCACGGTGGCGGCGGGCGGTGTATAGATCGGTACGGGTGGCAGGGGCGAACCGGCCGGCGTGCTTGGCTGGCCTGGCGAGGAAGCGGGAAGGAATGCGAATGGTGCAGGACAAGACCACCGATGCCGCCGTGATCGAGGATCTGTTCCGCCAGCAGGGAGAGGCGGTGCAGGCGCTGTTCGCGCCGTTCCTGCCGACCGCCGGCGCCCGCGTTCCCGATCCGATGGACCTCCAGCACTGGGCGATGTCCGCCGCCAAGCTACAGAAGATGTGGCTGGATTTCGGCGCCGAACAGGTGGGGCAAGGCGAATCGCTGCTGGCGCGTGCCGGCGGCACGGACGGCTGGCAGGCGAAGTGGAACAAGTGGCTGGCCGAGATCGCCGGTGCCCTGCCGCTGGCCAATCCCGACACGCAGGCGAAGCTGGTGGAAGACAGCATCGCGCTGTGGAACGCGATTCTGGAACAATACGGCAGCGGCTTCACGACGCGGAAGGGCGAGGCGCCGGAGCTGCCGCGCAAGGACCGCCGTTTTGGCGATCCACGCTGGCGCGAACAGCCGGTGTTCGCGCTGATCCACCAGACCTATCTGCTGCTGGCCGAGCGGATCAACGCGCTGGCGAACGATCTTTCCGGGGTGTCCCCCGAACGGCACGAGCAGATCCGGTTCCTGACCCGTGTCGTTACCGACGCGCTGTCGCCGGCCAACTTCCCGCTGACCAACCCGATGGTGATCGAGCGGACGCTGGAAACGCAGGGCGAGAATCTGGTCAAGGGCGTGGAACACCTGCTGACCGACCTGCGCAAGGGCCAGTTGACCCATACCGATCCCGACGCGTTCGAGCTGGGGCGCAACCTGGCGACGACGCCGGGCAAGGTCGTGCATGAAACCCCGCTGTTCCAGCTGATCCAGTACAGCCCGACCACCGAGAACGTGCTGGCGGTGCCGCTGGTGATCTTTCCGCCGTGGATCAACCGGTTCTACATCCTCGATCTCAACCCGCAGAAAAGCTTCATCCGTTGGGCGGTCGAACAGGGGCTGTCGGTGTTCATCGTCTCGTGGAAATCGGCCGATGCCACGATGGCCGAGGTGCTGTGGGGCGATTACATCCGCGCGCAGGTGGAAGCGATCGACGTGGTGCGCGCGCGGCTGAAGGTGCCGGCGGTCCACACCATCGGCTATTGCGTGGCGGGCACGACGCTGGCGGCGACGCTGGCGTTCCTGGCCCGGCGCGGCGAGGCGGACAAGGTGGCATCGGCGACGTTCTTCACCGCCCAGGTCGATTTCGAGAAGGCGGGTGACCTCAAGAACTTCATCGACGACCAGCAGCTCCAGTTGCTCGAAAGCCTGGCAACCGACGGCTTCCTCGACGGGCGCTACATGGCGGCGACGTTCAACATGCTGCGTGGGCGGGACCTGATCTGGAGCTACGTGGTCAACAACTACCTGCTGGGCGAGGAATACCCGGCGTTCGACCTGCTCCACTGGAACGGCGACACCACCAACCTGCCGTTCAAGTGGCAGAAGGCCTATCTGACCGAGCTCTATCGCGACAACCGGCTGGTCGTGCCGGATTCGCTCGTGATCGACGGCACTCCGATCGACCTGCACCGCATCGCCACGCCGCTCTATATCCAGGCGGGGCGCGAGGATCATATCGCGCCCGCGGAAAGCGTGTGGAAGCTGACCCGGCACGTTTCCGGTCCGTGGAAGTTCGTTCTCGCCGGATCGGGGCACATCGCCGGCGTGGTCAATCCGCCATCCTCGGGCAAGTACCAGTACTGGCTCAACGACGACGCCCCGGCGACGCTCGAAGAGTTCGTCGCTGGCGCGCGCGAAACCAGGGGAAGCTGGTGGCCCGACTGGATATCCTGGATCGTCGCCCATGACGATACGCGCGTTCCCGCCAAGGGCCGGCGGGTACCCGGCGGGCGTGGCGATAAAGTGTTCGGCGACGCGCCTGGCAGCTATGTGAAGGCCCGCTGACCGGGCGGAAAGCCCTCGCAATTGCTGTCATTCCGGATATTGTGCACTGCACAAAAATCCTTGACTTCGCGCATGCGATGCTTATTTGTGCATTGCAGCAAAGCCGTCGGCGCCACAGGCTCCGGCTTTTTTGCGCATAGCAGGAGTCGCCTCGGTCATGACCGACGAAGTGAAGGACAGCACCGTCACCACCTCTGCCGAAACGGTTTCCGTTCCGGTGGAAGCGCCCGTCGTTGTAGACGATAAGGCAACGGCCGCTCCCGAAGCGCCGGTGGCAGAGACGACCGTGGTGACCGAACCCGTTCCCACCAAGAGGAAGGCCGGTCGCCCACGCAAGGATGCGGCAAAGGCAGCGCTGGTCGCGGCGCCGAAGGCGGAAAAGCCCGCCCCGGCAGCCCCGGCACCGGTCCAGAAGGCCAAACCGGCCCCGAAGACCACCAAAGCGCCAGAGGCTTCGGTTTCGCCGAAGCCGGTAGCGGCTGCCAAGCCTGTAAAAGCCAAGCCGGTGAAGTCCCCGGCGATCAAGACGCCCGTCGCAAAGGCACCGGTCGTCAAGGCAACCAGGCCTGTCACTGTCAAGACCGCCACCGCCAAGCCCGCCGCCATCAAACCGGTTGCGGCAAAGTCCGCGCCGGTACGGACCAGCGTGAAACCCGCCGCCGCCGCCGCGCCGGCCCCCAGGAAGGAACTTTTCATCATGGCTACCACCACCGAATTCACCGACAAGCTGCAGACCACGTTCAAGGACGCCGCCGAGAAGGCCAAGGCCGCTTTCGAAAAGAGCCAGGGCGCGTTCGGCGAAGCCGGCGAGTTCGCCAAGGGCAACGTCGAAGCGCTGGTCGAATCGGGCAAGATCCTCGCTTCGGGCCTGCAGGAACTCGGCAAGGGCTACGTCAGCGAAGGCAAGGCTTCGTTCGAAACGATGTCGGCCGACATCAAGGAACTGGCGTCGGCCAAGTCGCCCACCGAGTTCTTCGAAAAGCAGAGCGCGCTGCTGCGCAAGCAGTTCGACGCGGTCGTCGCCACCAGCTCGAAGAACAGCGAAGCGTTCCTCAAACTCGCCAACGAAGCGTTCCAGCCGATCTCGACCCGCGTTTCGCTCGCGGTCGAAAAGGTGAAGAAGGCTGCCTGATTTCGGATTCGCGGCGTGTGCTTGCGCGCGCCGCACCGAATTATCCCGTGACGGACCGGACCGAGCGATCGGCCGGTCCGTTCGCGTTTTCGGCCGGTCGCGCCATTTACCCCCCGGCAACCTCTTTCGCGCATGAGCGGGGGGTGCCCCCCTTGTCGCCGGGGCATCGCGATGCGATATTCGGACTGCAATGGCCTTTGACCCCGTCTCGATTTCCGGAAGCCGGCCCGGCCCGGCCGCAGTCCCCTGTGGCGGCGCGCGCGCCTTTGCCAGGTCGCACCACGATCTGATCGTACGTGACGGCCCCGGTGAAGACGGGGACGGCGATCACGGCACCGATGGCGACGATGTGGTGGGCATCGCCACCAAGACCCGCGCACGGCCCAAGAAGCCCAGCATGTTCAAGGTGCTGATGCTCAACGACGATTACACGCCGATGGAATTCGTGGTGATGGTGCTCAAGCGCTTCTTCCACATGGATCTGGAACAGGCGACCCGGGTCATGCTGCACGTTCACCAGAAAGGCGTGGGCGTGTGCGGCGTGTACCCCTACGAAATTGCCGAGACCAAGGTGAACCAGGTGATGGATTTCGCCCGGCAGAACCAGCACCCGCTGCAATGCACGCTGGAAAAGGCCTGACCCCTACCGGGTAATCCGCTCAGTGCCGCTTGAGCATCGCGTGCGCCAGCGCGCGAAGCAGGGCGGCCAGCCAGGCCATTGCCTGTGAGCGCGCGGCGCGGGAATCGGCGGCGGCCCCGCCCGGCAGGGTCACTTGCGCGCTATGCAGGCCATCGGCCCGACGCCCGCCGGAATAGACCGCGTCGGACGGCATGATGGCCATCGCCGCGCTTTCATAGGCCCCCGAATCCGCCAGCAGGCTGACCCACAGCATCACCGGATCCGCGCTGGCCAGCCCGGGAGCCGCTTTGCCTGGCGCCGCCTTTCCCTGGGCGAGGCCCGCGTCGGCGAGCAGGCGCAGCACCTGTTCGAACCCGATATGCTGTTCATCGGGGTGCAGTTGTTCGCACTGCCGGGCCAGAAGGTGCAGATCGTCCGGCTGCGCGCAGTTGCGCGCCAGTTGCCGCTTCCACCATACGGCGCCGGTTGCCTCCTGGCTCACAACGCTTCCATCCCCCGCGATCAAGCCCATGACCCGACTGCCGGGCCGCTGTGACAGCCGTATTTCGGTTTTGGCCGGCGTGGTTATTCCGCCGCCGCTTCGCTCTGACAACCGTCTTGTTACCTTTTTCCCAAAGCGTAACACCGCGATTGCCACTTTCGCGCGCACGGTTTCCCCGCTAGTCGGGCGATGCGGGAAGCTGGACCCGCCGGATTTGCACGACGAAGATCGCCCCAGACGTGAAATTTCTCACCGCCACAGACCGTTACATTGCCCGGCTCGTGATCGTGCCGATGCTGTCGGTGTTCGCGATCGCGGCGTCGCTGCTTGTGCTCGACAAGATGCTGAAGCTGTTCGATTTCGTGGCGACGGAAGGTGGTCCGGTCAGTGTCGTGTTCAAGATGCTGGCCAACCTCCTGCCCGAATACGCCAGCCTGGCGATTCCGCTGGGCCTGATGCTGGGCATCCTGTTCGCCTTCCGCAAGCTGGCGACCAGTTCCGAGCTCGACGTGATGCGCGCGGTGGGGCTGTCCTACACGCGGCTGCTGCGCGTGCCCTATATCTTCGCGATCGTGCTGGCGGGGGTGAACCTGCTGATCGTTGGCTATCTTCAGCCGCTTTCGCGCTATTACTACGAACAGCTCCAGTTCGAGCTGCGCTCGGGCGCGCTGGGCGCCTCGATCAAGGTCGGGGAATTCAACTCGCTGCAGGACAAGACAGCGCTGCGCGTGGACGCGAGCCGTGACGAGGGGCGCGACCTGCGCGGCATCTTCGCCCGGATCGTGACCGAAAAAGGGCAGACGCTGGTCGTTTCAGCGCGCGAGGGGCGGTTCTTCGCCAACCGCGAGAACCCGGACACGGTGATCCTGCGCCTCACCGACGGCCAGATCGTGCAAGAAGGTCAGGGCATCAATTCGCCGCGCGTGCTCTCGTTCGCCAGCCATGACCTGCCGATCGACCTGCCCAAGATCGAGCAGTTCCGCCAGCGCGGCAACGAGGACCGGGAATACTTCCTGCCCGAACTGCTCAAGATCGGCTGGAACGACAAGTATTCCGAGCAGATGCGCAACGAGAGCCGGGCGAGCCTGAATTACCGCCTGGTGGAAGTGGTGATGATGGTCCTGCTGCCGCTGCTGGCGGTGGCGCTGGCGGTGCCGCCCAAGCGATCGACCTCCTCGCTCGGCGTGTTCCTGTCGATCGTCATGGTCGTGGCCTATCACAAGGTGAACCAGTACGGGCAGGACGTGGCCAGCCTGGGCCGTATCGATCCGACGCTGGCGCTGTGGGGGCCGTTCCTGCTGTTTGCCGCGCTGATCGTGTGGATGTACTGGCGGCTGGCCTATGTGCCGGGCGGCCAGCCGATCGGCGCGCTGGAGCGCGGCTTCGCCAAGCTGGCCGGCGCGGTGGGCAAGCTGTTCGCGCAGCGCCACGAACGCGCCACGCCGGCGGCAAGCGACGCGGAGACGACCGGTGCAGTTTGAGTTCTTCCCGTCGCGGACTATGACGTTCTACATCGCCAAGATGTTCGCGGTGCGGATCGTGGCGGTGCTGCTGATGCTGGTCCTGGTCCTGCAGATGCTGGACCTGCTCAGCGAAAGCGGATCGATCCTGGCCGCGCCCGGCAACGGCCAGGCCCAGTTGCTGACCTACGTCAGCCTGCGCTTTCCGCAACTGGTCAGCCGCTTCCTGCCCTATTCGGTGCTACTCGCCACGATCATCACGCTGATGACGCTGAACCAGAACAGCGAGGTCATCGCGATGAAGGCGTCCGGCCTTTCCGCCCATCAGGTGCTGGCGCCGCTGTTTCTGGTGGCGGCGGTGACATCGCTGGTGACCTTCGCGTTCAACGAACGGGTCGTGGCGCGCTCCACCGCCACGCTGAAGGCGTGGGAAGCGGCGGACTACGGCCCGATCCCCGTGGATAGCGGGGTCAAGACCAACGTGTGGCTGCAGGACGGGCAGAACATCCTGTTCGCGCGCTCGGTGACCGGCGAAGGTGCCGCGATCCGCATGAGCGACGTGAGCTGGTATCGCCGCGATCCGACCGGCATGGTGACCGAGATCGTGGCCGCGCCTTCGGCGAGTTATGCCAGGCCGGGTTGGCGGTTCGACCGGCCGGTGGCCTTCGACGTGCAGAGCGCGCGGCAGACCGACCTTCCCGGGCCGCAAGTCTATGCCCAGAGCGTCGAGCCGGTGCAGGTGGTGATCAAGAACGTCGATGCCGATGGCGAATCGGTCACGCACCTTTCGCGCTCGATCGAGGCGATCCGCGCCGCCGGATTCCGTACGGGCGAGATCGACGGCAAGTGGTGGCACAAGTTCAGCGGGCCGCTTTCAGCCCTGCTGATGCCGTTGCTGGGCGCCACGGCGGCGTTCGGCCTGGCCCGTTCGGGCCACCTGTTCATCCGCGCGATCGGCGGCATGGCGCTGGGCTTCGCCTATTTCGTGGTGGACAATGCCGCGCTCGCCATGGGCAACTTCGGCGGATACCCGCCGCTGCTGGCAGCCTGGGCGCCGTTCTTCCTGTTCCTGCTGATCGGCGAGACCGTGCTGGTGCGAACCGAAGAGTAGCGCCGGGGGAAGCGGGCGCGAACGGTTCGCGCCCTTCCCGACGTATCAGCGCGCGCCCATGGTGCTGCGCGCCAATCGGCCGACCAGCGGCAGCAGCCCCGGATAGTTGGCCTGTTCGTAGGTCGATTCCCCGCCCAGCTGCGCGCGCAGCCGCCGGTGCGCTTCGCCCAGCGAATGATAGGGCATGCTGGGCAGCAGGTGGTGCAGCGCGTGGTAGCGCAGGCCCACCGGCGCCCACAGCGGCGCGAGCAGCGCCGGCGGCGGCACGTTGACCGAATCGAGATACTGCCCCGTCACGGTCATGGCATCGCCCTCGTTCTCCCACAGGTGGGCGACGAGCGTGCGGATCTGGTTGAGCACCGCCGTGGCGGAAATCACCGCCAGGCCGATCGCCAGCGGCCGCCAGCCGTGCGTGGCCGACCAACCGAGCAGGAAGATGGCCCAGGCGGACGCGCCCAGTTCCTGCCAGAACACCATCCGCGCGAAATCGCCTTCGGGCGGGCGGCGGCGGAACGCGGGGTTGATCGCCAGCGCCGAGGCGCGTTCCCACACCAGCGTCCGCAACGGCGGGATGACCACGCCCAGCGGCACCAGAATGCCCGAACGGATCAGCAGCGCCAGAGGCAGCAGGATCGCCGAGATCAGGAACACCGGCAGCGACCACGGCTTCATCAGCGCCAGCGGCAGGTATTCCGGGTCTTCCGCCGTGCCATAGCGGGTGCGGGCGTGGTGCAGGGTGTGGACGCCTTCGTTCATGAAGGACGGCGTGAGCATCGGGATGCCGACCAGCAGGTTCCACACCAGCCGGAAGCCCGGCAGCGCGTTCTTGTGGATGTGCGTCAGTTCGTGGATGAACAGCAGCGCGCGGTAGAGCGCCAGCGCCGCGAGCACGCCGCAGGCCAGCGCGGCCCAGGGGCTGGCCTGCAGGATCGCGCCGGCCAGCGCGGCATAGCCCAGCGCGGCCGACCCCAGCATGTCGGGCCAGTAGATTCCGGGCCGCGCCGTCGCGATATCGCGCGTGAGGTCCACGGCGGCGCGCAGCATGTCCTTGTCGTCGGGCGTGCCGGCCAGGCTCCGGCCGCTGGCGACGCCGGACGGCGTGGTTGCCGGGGTTTCGAGAATGTCGGAAGCAATCATGTCTTTATTCCACAGTGACCCTGGCCGGCCTGGGAACCGGTTCCTGATTCGATGCCGGGCTCTCACGCTCCGTCCGGCTTGACAAGTCGCCGGGACCAACCGCAGGTCGCCGGTGAAGACCCTCTAATCCCAAACAAAGGCAAGATCGTGGCTCACGGCGAAGTAGTCATCACTCCCGTTTCCGGCAAGGCGGAGCGCGAGGCTTTCGTGGACCTTGCCTATCGCATCAACGCGGACGACCCGAACTGGGTGCCGCCGCTGCGGATGGAAGCACTGGAACTGGTCGATCCGGCGAAGAATCCGTTCTTTGGCCACGCCGATGTCCAGTTCTTTCTGGCCCGCCGCGATGGTCGCGTGGTCGGCCGCATCTCGGCGCACCTCGATCACCTGGCGCTGGCGATGGACCCGGAGCAGGGGATGGGGCCGGGTATCGGCAACTGGGGGCTGCTGGAGGCGGAGGACGGCGACGTCGCCCGCGCGCTGATCGCCACCGCGGAGGACTGGCTGCGCGGCAAGGGCATGACGCGCGTGCTGGCGCCGCTGTCGATGTCGGTGTGGGAGGAGCCGGGCCAGCTCACGCGCGGGCACGATCATCCGCCCACGGTGATGATGGGGCACCAGCCCAAGCGCTACCAGACCTATATCGAGGCGCAGGGCTATACCCCGGCCAAGACGCTCAAGACCTATGAGCTGGACATTTCGAAGGAGTTCCCGCCGCTGATCCAGCGCATCGTCCAGTCGGGCGAGAAGAATCCGAAGATCCGCATCCGCAATGTCGACAAGAGCAAGTTCGATGCCGAGGCAGCACTGATTCTCGACATCCTCAACGATGCTTGGTCCGACAATTGGGGGTTCGTGCCCTTCACCGACCGCGAAATCGCCTACGCCGGCAAGAAGTTCAAGCCGATCGTGCGCGAGGATCTGATCATGGTCGCCGAATACGAGGGCGAACCGGTCGCGTTCATGATGACGCTGCCCGATCTCAACGAAGTGCTCCGGCCGATGAAGGGCAAGCTGTTCCCATTCAACTGGATCAAGCTGCTGCTGTGGCTGCGCAAACCCAAGGTGCGCACGATGCGCGTGCCTCTGATGGGCGTGCGCAAGCGGCTGCAGGCCTCGCGCCTCGCCAGCCAGCTCGCCTTCATGATGATCGAGTACATCCGGCGCAATTCGGTGGCCAACTATGGCGCAAGCCGCGGCGAGATCGGCTGGATCCTGGACGACAACCAGGGAATGATCGCCATTGCCGACGCGATCGACAGCCATGTGAACAAGGAATACGAAATCTACCAGAAGGCGCTGTAAGCGCCGCCCGCCTCCCGGTTGTCCGGCCGGATGTTTTCCGGCCCCGTTTTTCCGATCCGGGACCGGCTCTGACAATGTCATCAAGGAAAAAGGCTCTCGCCGGGGGTACCGGCGAGAGCCTTCAGGGATCGTGTCACGGCCGCTTGGACGGGAGGGGGGTCTCGGCAGTGACAAATGCTAAATGCGCGACCGGACGGCCGGTTCCCGGCCATGGAAAAATATTTCCGACTGTTTTGATCCATAATAGTCCGCGCCGGGAAACCATGTTCGATGCCGGCGGGAACCAGATGCGAGCCACGCGCGTTTAGGGGCGATATCCGATCGATCGGGAAAGGATTTGCATGTCATTGGGTGCCAAGGTTGCCACCAATCTTCCCTATTTGCGCCGGTACGCGCGCGCGCTGACGGGCAGCCAGTCCACCGGCGACGCCTTCGTGCGCGCCACGCTGGAAGCGGCGCTGGCCGATGGCGAATTGCGCGCGCTGATCGGCGAAGGCCGACCGCAGCTGTACCATGCGTTTCACCGCGTGTGGTCAAGCGGCTTCGTGGACATCGGCGAACGTGCGGGCAGCGGTGTGGCGGGGTTGCATGAAGCGGCTGTGCAGGAACGCCTTGCCGCGATCACGCCGTTGAACCGCCAGGCGCTGCTCCTGACCACGCTGGAGGATTTCTCCACGCCGGAAGCCGCCATGATCATGGGTGTCGACGAAGCCGCGATCGAGGACTTCGTGCGCGAAGCGGTGGCAGAGATCGATCTGGAATCGGCGACGTCGGTCCTGATCATCGAGGATGAGCCGCTGATCTCCATGCAGCTTGAAGACCTGGTGCGGTCGCTGGGGCACGATGTCTGCGGCATGGCGGCCACGCGCACGCAGGCGCGCGCGATCGTGGCGGACCACACGCCGGGCCTGGTCCTGGCCGATATCCAGCTGGCCGACGGCAGCTCGGGGCTGGACGCGGTGGACGATATCCTCGCCATCGCCGACGTGCCGGTGATCTTCATTACCGCCTATCCCGAACGTCTGCTGACGGGGGACCGGCCCGAGCCGACCTACCTGGTGACCAAGCCGTTCCAGGAAGCGACGGTGCGCGCGGCGATCAGCCAGGCGCTGTTCTTCGGATCAAGCCAATCGCTGGTCTGAGGCCGCGCTAAAGCGATGGAGGCCCGTTTCCGCAAGGAGGCGGGCCTGCCTTGTAGCGGGCGCCTGCAATGGGTCCCGGTCCTAGGCCTTGCTCTCGCGGATCGCGAAATCGCCGCGACGGCGCACCGGCACGGTCAGCGTGCAGGACACCCCCTCCGGATCGAAGCGCAGATCGACCGGATTGCGCAGTTCGTGCGCGACGATCTTCTCGATCAGATCGGTGCCGAAGCCGCGTTCGCGGCGCCCGGACATCGAAACCGCCGGGCCGCCGCGCTCCTGCCATTCGATCCGGGCCAGATTATCCGCGACCATCGCCCAGCGCACCGACACCTGCCCATCCTCCACGCTTAGCGCACCATACTTGGCGGCATTGGTCGCCAGTTCGTGAATGGCAAGGCCGAGCGAAAGCGCGTCGTTCGGGGCAAGATCCACGTCCGGCCCGTCCAGAACAAGGTGGCGTTCCGCATCCTGCGCGTAAGGCGCCATTTCGGCCTTCACGATCGCGCGGATCGGCGTTGCGCCCCATTCGGACTGGGTGAGCAGGTCGTGCGTGGCGGACAGCGCGCGAATGCGTCCCTCAAGGCTGTCCGCGAAGCTGTCGAGGCTGGTCGCGCGCCGGCGTGTCAGCGCGATGATCGACAGCACGTTGGCCAGCGTGTTCTTGACCCGATGGTTCAGTTCGCGCGTCAGCGAGTTGCGGATCGAGGCCTGCTGCTCGAACCAGGCCAGCGCCTCGCGGTCTTCGGAAGCCTGGTGCGTCAGCACGCGCGCGAGGACCAGCAGCAGGGTGGCCACCAGCAACCCGAACAGCAAGGTCATTACCGACATGCCGCTGAGCATGGCCGAAGCCGGCGCTTCCACTTCCAGCACCCAGCGCCGGCCGGCGAGATCGATCGCGCGGCGGGCAACAAGGCCCGAGCGGCTGGCCAGCGGCACTTCCGCCAGCAGGTTGGCCGGGGCGACGGCCTGATCGTAGAGGCGAATGCCCGCCGGTTCCATGCTGACCGTGTCGATCGAGGCTTCCAGGAACTGGCGGGCGTTGAACGGACTATAGACGAACCCGCGCAGGTTCTGTTCGACCCGCGTTCCGCCCAGGCCATAGACCGGCATGTAGATGAGAAATCCGGGAGAACCGCCGCCGGGGCCTTCCTGTTGCAGCACGACCTTGCCCGTCGCGGTGGGGCGGCCCAGGCGTTCCGCGGTCTGCATCGCGCTGCGACGGACGGGCTCGGAATGCATGTCGAAGCCGATCGCGCGGCGGTTCCGCTCGCTGTCCGGCTGGAGATACATGATCGGCACCACGAAGCGTGCGCTTGCCGCCGGACGGGGACGGATGGCAAAGGCGGGATCACCGTTGCGGCGGATCACATCCTCCACCGTGGGGATATCCTGCCGGTTCACTTTCATGGCCCAGCCGATACCGTCGGAACCGGCATAGGTGCCGTTGAGATGCAACTGGCCAATGAACGTCTGGAACAGCGGCGCTTCGACCACGCGTTGCGTCGCGAACAGCGCGGCGCCCGACCGCAGATAGGCGGAACTGGCATTGGCGCGCCGTTCGAGGCCGGACGCCACGGACTGCGCGATCTGGCCGAGTTGCGCGGTTTCACGCTGCCGTTCGGCGCGCTCGATCGCATAGACGCTGACGCCGGTGATCGCCATCGTCAGCACGAAAATCCCCACCGGCACGGCCCGGGGAAACCGGGCATACCAGCGTGACTTCATGGTCCTGCGCGACAGGCGTGTCTCCACCCGCTTGTTATCCTTGCTTGCGGCTGATCACCGTCGATGATCGTGCCAGACTACCATGCCAAACGTTTATGGCCGGCGCACGGGTCCATGTCTTGCCCGATCGGGCGTTCCCGGCAATTTCGGGGGAACTTCCCGCCGCCGGTTTCGTTCCACAATCAAACGTCCCGTCATGATCGCTGGCTTGCCGGCTCCGTGGCGGGCTAATGCTCACATCGCCGCGTTGCGGATCCTTTTTGCCATGATCCTCAAAGGGGGGGAGGCTCGCAAGAACGAATGCCGAAAGAGAAACCCATGAAGTCCCTCGATGCGCCTCATCGGCCCGGTGCGAAGTCCACGAAGCCCGAATGGGCCGAAGGATTGAAGCGTCTTTACGATTCCGTCGTGGAGGAACCGTTGCCCGACAGCTTCGCGCGCCTGCTTGACCAGCTTGATGACGACCAGCATGGCTGAGCCCGCCCGGATCCCGGAGAGCGGCCGGCGTGAACGCGTGACGAACGGAGACGACGCACCCCGAAAGGACGCGACCTCTTCCAACGCCGCGTCGTTCAAGCGCGAACTGACCGCTGTGATCCCCCACCTTCGCGCTTTCGCGCGGGGGCTGTGCGGACGGCCCGACCTTGCCGACGATCTCGTGCAGGAAACGCTGCTCAAGGCGTGGGCGGCGCAGGACCGGTTCGAGCCGGGCACCAGCATGCGCGCCTGGACCTTCGTGATCCTGCGCAACGCCTATCTCACCGATATGCGCCGCAACCGCTTTCGCGCCGACTACGACGAAGTCGTGGCCGAGCGCATCCTCGTGGCCCCCGCCGGGCAGGAAGCGCCGCTCCACCTTTCGGACATGCACCGGGCGCTGCTGACGCTGCCCCCGGAACGGCGCGAGGCGCTGCTGCTGGTGGGCGCTGGCGGCTTCAGTTACGAAGAAGCGGCGCAGATCTGCCAGTGCGCGGTGGGAACCATCAAGAGCCGCGTCGGACGCGCCCGCGCCGCGCTGGCGCAGATGATCGAAAGCGGGCAGTTGCCGCGCCGCAGCGGAAACGATGTGGCCCATGATGCGATCATGGCGGAACTGGACGCATCGGTGCAGTCCGGCGCGTAAGCGTGACCGCGCCCGGCGGCAGCGCCGGGTGGGCAGGATAGATCGCGGGATCGACCCCATGGCCGACCATCGCGGGGCTTGAACCGGCGCGGCACCCTTGCGTAGGGTGTCAGCGATCCTATCCGAAAGCGCGTGCCGTGCCGCAGCCTGAAGACCGACCCGCCACCGTTCCCGCAGCAGGCGCCGATGCGGCTGCCGATCCACAGGCGCGCCTGCAATCGGCAATCCTGCTGCTGCTGGGCGCCGGGCTGTTCCTGGCGCTACCCTTCGTACTGTCGATCGGATCGGTGGTATTCCTGCCACCGGTAACGGCGATGATCTTCACCATCGTGCTGTCGCCGCTGGCGGATCGCCTGGTCCGGCTGGGCCTGCCCAACATGCTCGCCTCGTTTGTGGCGATCGTCACCATGATCGCGGTGATCGTCGCCGCGTTGACGCTGATCCTGCAACCGGCCTTCGTCATGGTCGATCAGGTCCCGCAACTGGTGCGGCAGATCAGCCAGCGGTCGGCGGAACTGCGCGACAACTTCGCGTGGCTGGGCGATATCAACCGGCAACTGGGGCGCATCGCCGGCCATCCCGCGCGCGAGGTCGTGCTGGCCGGGCCATCGGTGATCGAACAGGTCGCATTCGCCACGCCCAGCGTGGTGCTGGAAACGCTGCTGACGCTGCTGATGGCCTTTTTCATGATCGAGGCGCGCATCCGCATGAAGCGGCGCCTGCTGCTTGACCGGCACAGCTTCGGCGCGTCGGTGCGGATGGCCAAGGTGATGCGTGACGTGCAGGACCGCGTGGCCTCGTACATGCTCACGGTGGCGCAGATCAACCTGGGGGTGGGGCTGATCGTGGCGGGCGGCGCCTGGGGCTATGGCCTCGCCGCGCCGATCATGTGGGGCGGCCTGGCCTTCGTGCTCAATTTCCTGCCCTATATCGGACCGCTGACGATGATGGCGCTGCTGGCGCTGGTGGGTCTGGGCACCGCCTCCACCGTGGCGCTGGGGCTGCTGCCGATGCTGCTTTACCTGGGCCTGCACGCGATCGAATCGAATCTGGTCACGCCCTCGATCCTGGGCGCGCGCTTCACCGTCAATCCCGTCTCGATCCTGCTGGCGATCAGCTATTTCACGTGGATCTGGGGCGTGCTGGGCGCGTTGCTGTCGGTCCCCATCCTGCTGACCATTTCGGCGCTGCTGGAGCATCTGGGGCACCCCAACGTGGTGGGCTTCCTGTTCGGGGAACCGCTGTTCGAGCCGGGCATCGACACGGTGGAGCCGGAGGGGCCGATGCCATCGCCGGGGCACGCGTCTTTCGAAACGGAACAGGGCCAGCCCTGACGGGCCGGCCCTGCGCATATCGTCAGCCTGTCTCGTCCGGACTGTCTCGTCCGGACTGGGGCGATCAGGCCGGATAGGTCCAGAGCGCGCCACGGCCGAAGTTCTCGGCCGCGAATTCCCAGTTCAGGTGATTGTCGATCACGTCCTTGAGGTAGTTCGGACGCACGTTCTTGTGGTCGAGATAGTAGGCGTGTTCCCACAGGTCGATCACCAGCAGCGGATTGCCGCTGAGCGTGGTGTAGGTGGCGGCATCATGGGTCTGTTCGACCGAGAGCTTGCCGTTCTTTTCGACCAGCCACACCCAGCCCGACGCGAAGTGCGCGGTGCCCTGCGCGGCGAGTTCCTGCTTCAGCGCGTCGAACGAGCCGAACGAACTTTCGATGGCGGCGGCGAGATCGCCGGTCGGCGCGGCCGAGGTCGGGGCGAGGCTGAACCAGTAGAAGCCGTGGTTCCAGGTCTGCGCCGAATTGTTGAACAGGCCCTTGTCGCCCTTGGCCTCGGCGGCGGCGATGATGTCTTCCAGCGGCTTGTCGGCCAGGTCGCCACCCTCGATCGCGGTGTTGGTGCGATCGACATAGGTGCGGTGATGCTTGCCATGGTGCGTCTGCACGGTGGTCGCGGAAATGGCCGGAGCCAGCGCGTCTTCGGCATAGGGCAGGGTAATCAGGGAAATGGCCATGGTCGCTCCAGATCGATCGTGGGGAGAAAACGGTTCGTGCAACCAACGCCCGGGAAGACGTTTGGTTGCCCGCCGCCTATGGCATTCGCGCCGATTTTCCAGCGATTTTTTCTAATCAGCGATGGTGCGTTTGCCGATTACCGTGGCTCCTCGTCTCCCCCTGTTCCCGCTGCGCGATCGATCACCGCGGTGATCGCCACGTCCATCGTCACGTTGCCCAGCGTGCGCATCAGATCGGGCAGCACTTCCACCGCCACCAGCAGCGCCAGCGGTTCGACCGGCACACCCATGGCGATGGCGATCGGGCCGACCGAGGCCACAAAGCTGATCGTGCCGGGCAGGCTGACCGAACTGAGCGAGACGAGGATCGCCATCGCCCAGCCCGAGACGATCAGGGCCGGGGCCAGCGGCACGCCATACCAGTGCGCGACATAGATCACGACGGCAAGGTTCATCGCCGGGCTGGTCGCGCGGAACAGCGCCACGGCCAGTGGCAGCACGAATTCGGCGGTGGTTTCGCGCAGGCCCAGCGTGCGGCAGGCGCCGAGCATCGCCGGCAGCGAGGCCAGCGAACTTTGCGTCGAAAGCCCCAGCGTCTGCGCGGGCAGGACGGCGCGGGCGAAGCCCATCAACGGCTTGCGCGCGATCAGCACCGCGATCGCGTATCCGGCCAGGAACACCACCGATCCCGTGAGCACCACGATCACCACATAGTGCGCCAGCGCGCCGATCGCCGACGTCCCGCTTTTCGCCGCGACCGACAGGCTGAGCGCGAACACGCCCAGCGGCGCCAGCGCCAGCACCCAGCCGATCACCACCAGCATGGCGGAAGCAAGCGCGGCGAAGAACGTCGCCAGCATCTCGCGCTGCGGCCGCGCGATGCGGGTGCTGGCCAGCGCGAACACCGCCATGAACAGGATCATCGGCAGCATCCGGTCGTTGGCGGCAGCATCGATCACGTTGGTCGGCACGATCGAGCGCAGGAATTCGCCGATTCCCGGCACGGCGCCGGTCACGGGCGCGCTGCCGGCAAGGCTGGTGCGCAGCGCCGACCCGGCCCCGCCCGGGATCGGCAGCAGCGCCAGCAGCGCGGGCGTCACCACCATCGGCATCGCCGCGCTGAACGCCAGGAAGGCCAGGAACGCGCCCAGGCTGCGCCGCGCCATCGCCCCGGCCTGCGCCGTCGCCACCGTCTGCACGATGCCCGTGAACAGCAGCGCCGCCACCAGCGGCACGATCGTGGCCTTCAGCGCGCGCAGCCACAGGTCGCCCACCGGCTCCACCACGCCCAGCACGGCGGGCAGCGCCTGTGGCGCCGCGAAGGCCAACGCCAGCCCGCCCAGCAGGCCCGCCGTCAGCGCGGCGAAAGTCCACAGGGCCGGCACTTGCGCGATCGGCGGCAAGGCGGAGGGCGATGACGGATCGTTAATCGCTTGGTTCATGCGCTGGTGACATTTAATCGTGTAGGGCAAGAGCGCAATGCGCGGCGACCCGCCAGAGCGCGCGAACAGGGATAAAGGGTTTTCATGGGACGGAAGTTCTTTGGCACCGACGGCATTCGCGGCCGGACCAACGCCGGGGTGATGACCGCGGCAACGGCGATGAAGGTCGGTCAGGCCGCCGGCAGCTATTTCCAGCGGGGCGATCACCGCCATCGCGTGGTGATCGGCAAGGACACCCGCCTTTCGGGCTACATGATGGAAAGCGCGATGGTGGCGGGGTTCACCAGCGTGGGCATGGACGTGGTGCTGTTGGGGCCGATGCCGACGCCGGCCGTGGCCATGCTGACCCGGTCGATGCGCGCCGATCTGGGCGTGATGATCTCGGCCAGCCACAATCCGTTCGAGGACAACGGAATCAAGCTGTTCGGCCCCGATGGCTACAAGCTGTCGGACGAGGCGGAACTCGCGATCGAGGCGATGCTGGAGCAGGACCTGCCGCTGGCCGACGCCACCGAAGTCGGCCGCGCCCGCCGCATCGAGGATGCGCGCGGCCGCTATATCCACGCGGTCAAGGCTTCGCTGCCCGACAACGTGCGGCTGGACGGCCTGCGCATCGTGCTCGATTGCGCCAACGGCGCTGCCTATCACGTCACGCCCTCCGCGCTGTGGGAACTGGGCGCGGAAGTGATCACGCTGGGCGTCGAGCCCAACGGCAAGAACATCAACCTCAACGTCGGCTCCACGCACCTGGAGGCGATCAAGGCCAAGGTGCGCGAAGTGCGCGCCGACATCGGCATCGCGCTGGATGGCGATGCCGATCGCCTGATCGTGGTCGACGAAAAGGCGCAGACGGTGGACGGCGACCAGATCATGGCGCTGATCGGCAGCCAGCTGGCCGCGCGCGGCGAACTGCGCGGCGGCGGCGTGGTGGCCACGGTCATGTCCAACCTGGGCCTCGAACGCTTCCTCAAGAGCAAGGGGCTGGACCTGATCCGCACCGCCGTCGGCGATCGCTACGTGCTGGAGAAGATGCGCGAGGGCGGTTACAACGTGGGCGGCGAACAATCGGGCCACATGATCCTGGCCGATCACGCCACCACCGGCGACGGCACGATCGCCGCGCTGCAGGTGCTGGCGGCGCTGGTCTCCTCGGGCAAGCCGGCCAGCGAACTGCTCCACCTGTTCGATCCCGTGCCACAACTGCTCAAGAACGTGCGCTTCGCCGGGGGCAAGCCACTGGAGGCCGACACGGTGAAGGCGGCGATCGCCGATGCCGAAGCGCGGCTGGCGGGCAAGGGCCGGCTGGTCATCCGCCCGTCCGGCACCGAACCGGTCATCCGCGTGATGGCCGAAGGCGACGATGCCGAAGAAGTGGAACGCGTGGTCGACGCGATCTGCGACGCCGTGCGCAAGGCGGCGTAACGCGCACGCTTGTTGACGGCGCGCTTGTCGGGGGCATGGTTTTGTGCTTCGCGGCCAGTGGGTGTTGGTAGCCGTGCGAACCACAGGCCCACCCCGCTGCGACTAACGCCACCTGCGGCGGCGCAAGTCTCGCTCCCCTCCCGCTTGCGGGCGGGGTTGGGGGTGGGCGGGGAAGTAGGCGCCCTTGCGGAAGGAACTGGCCATGCTGGAAATGCGCCCCGATTGCGAACGCTGCGGAACCGACCTGCCGGCCGAGGCGCCCGGTGCGTTCATCTGCTCGTTCGAATGCACCTTCTGCGCCGAATGCGCCGAGGAACTGGATGATCGCTGCCCCAACTGCGGCGGCGAGCTGATGGACCGGCCCACGCGCGCCAAGGCGCTTCACGCCAAGCATCCGCCGTCCACAGAGCGCAAGTTCAAGGCGTGATGGCCCGCAGCCTCCTTTGCCCGCAGCCATGATCCGCCCGCCCCGCATCCTCACCATCGCCGGGTCCGATTCGGGCGGTGGCGCCGGCATCCAGGCCGACATCAAGACGATCACGATGCTGGGTGGCTATGCCATGAGCGCGATTTGCGCGCTGACGGCGCAGGATACCACCGGCGTCCACGCCGTGCTGCCGGTCGATCCGGTGATGGTCGCCGCGCAGATCGATGCCTGCTTGAACGACATCGGCGTCGATGCGGTGAAGATCGGCATGCTCGGTTCGCCCGCGATCGCCGCCGTCGTGGCCGATCGCGTCGAACGGCTGGAAGTGCCGGTGGTGTTCGACCCGGTGATGATCGCCACCAGCGGCGCGGCGCTGGCCGACGCGGCGACGATCGCCGCGTTCGAGCGGCTGATGCGTGCGGCCACGCTGACCACGCCCAACGTGCCCGAACTCGCGGCGCTGGGCGGGGACGAGGCGATGCGCGCGCGCGGCGTCGCCTATATCGCCAAGGGCGGCGATGCCGATGGCGACGCGGTGGTGGACCGCCTTGCCGTGCCCGGCCGGCCACCGCGGGTCTGGACCGCGCCGCGCATCGTCACGCGCCACACCCACGGCACCGGCTGCACGCTATCGAGCGCGATCGCCACGCTGCTAGCCCGGGGCCTTGCGCTGGAGGACGCGGTGGACGGCGCCCGCCGCTTCGTGCGCGCCGCGCTGGAAGCCGCGCCCGGTTTCGGCGCCGGGCACGGCCCGCTGGGCCATCAGGCGGTGCGCCAAGACCTCGATCCCGGGCCCTGAGGCCGGCCGCTCACTCGCATTCGAGGTCGTAGAAACCGGTGATGTGGCGCCAGGCATCCTCGGCGCTTTCGACCATGTGGAACAGCTTCAGGTCGTCGAAGTTGATCACGCCTTCCTCGGCCAGCGCCTCGAAGTTCACCACGCGGTTCCAGAAATCCTTGCCGAACAGCAGGATCGGGATGGGCTTCATCTTGCCCGTCTGGATCAGCGTGAGCAGTTCGAAGAATTCGTCGAACGTGCCGAACCCGCCCGGAAACACCGCGACGGCCCGGGCGCGCAGCAGGAAATGCATCTTGCGCAGCGCGAAATAGTGGAACTGGAACGACAGGTGCGGGGTGACATAGCCGTTCGGCGCCTGTTCGTGCGGCAGCACGATGTTGAGCCCGATCGATTCCGCGCCTGCCTCCGCCGCGCCGCGGTTGGCCGCTTCCATGATCGAAGGCCCGCCGCCCGAACAGATCACGAACTGGCGCTTGCCGTCTTCCACCACGGCGCAGCGGCTGGCGATGCCGGCCAGCTTGCGGGCCTCTTCGTAATAGTGCGCCTTGGCTGCGAGCCGCTCGGCCACGGCCTTGCGCTCCGGCGAGGTGGCAGCAGCCAGCAGCCCTTCGACATGATCGGGCGAGGGAATCCGCGCCGATCCGTACATCACCAGCGTGGAGCCGATGCCCGCTTCGTCCAGCAGCATGTCGGGCTTGAGCAGTTCGAGCTGGAACCGCACCGGCCGCAATTCCTCGCGCAGGAGGAAATCGGTATCGCGGAACGCCAGCCGATAGGCCGGATCCTGCTGCTGCGGGGTTGTTCTGGGGTGGGATTCGACAAAGCCCGCTTCCTGCTCGGCCTTGTAGAACTTCCGGTTGATAAGCTCCCGGTTCTTTTCTTCTTCAGTCATGCCTGCCTACGTCGTCATTCATGCGGCAAAGCGCAATGCCGAACTTGGTCCGGCAGCGCGCTGCGGTTGCCAAGAGCGATGCGAAACGCGCGATAGGGAGAAGTGGAGGCCCGAGCCGGAATCGAACCGGCGTATACGGATTTGCAGTCCGCTGCGTCACCACTCCGCCATCGGGCCTCGATGCGCGGCAAGCGCGTGGAGAGAGGGGCGGTTAGCCGGAACGCCGGTTGGCCGCAATCGGATTCTTCCGATTTTTGCCAGGTATCGGTTTCGGGCGCGAAGCCGGATGTGGCGCCGGATGTGGCGCCGGTTCAGGACGCGAGGCTGAAGGCCAGCCGTCCGTTGGCGGAGTCCGCCTGGTCCAGCCGCACCATGATGCGGGTACCGGGAAGGACGCCGGCCGCCCGGACGCGCGCGACGACCGGCAGGCCGGCAAGCTGGATGCGCGCCGAATCGCCTTCGCTGTCGGTGACGACGGCATCGAACCGCTCCCCGGTCCGGTCGCGCAGCATCACGGTTTCGGCCAGGTCGATAACGCCGCGTTCGACCCGCCCGGCCAGCGCGTCGGCCCGCGCCATCACCTCGGGCAGGGCAGCAAAGGCGCGGGTCACCGCTTCGGGCACCGGATCGCCATGGCACACGGCGAGCGCCGCACGGATCACGTAGCGGTCGGCCAGCCGCCGCAACGGCGCGGTGGCGTGGACATAGGAGGCGGCGATGGCGCTGTGCCACGGCGGCACGCCCGGCTGGAGCGGGGCATAGCCGGCGCCGTTGCCGGCGCGGCGGACCGCCATCATGAACGCCGCCTGCCGGGGCTGTGCCGGATCGAGCGTCTTTTCGAACTGGGCCAGCGGCATCGCCGCCGGCCAGTCGAGCGCCAGCGCCAGCGCGGTTTGCCGTAGCCGCGCGACCGCCTTGTCGTCGGGACCGGCCATCACGCGGAACAGGCCCGTGCCGTGCGCCAGCAGGGCTTGCGCCACGGCCAGGTTGGTCGCCAGCGACAGCGCGGCATTGCGCCGTTCGGATAGCAGCAGCGGGCGGTAGGCCAGCGCATAGCGCCCCTGCCCCAGCGCGACCACTTCCTGTTCGGGCGGATCGACGCGCGCCGCCCCGCGACGCGCTTCGGCGGCAGCGACCCGCGCAGCCAGCTCGGTGAAATCAGGCGGCAGATCGCCATCGCGCACGGTGGCATAGGCCAGCTTGGCCCGGCTGCGGATCAGTGCGCGCTCCACCCCGTCCAGCCGTGCCTCGCCATCCGGCGCGACGCGAACGGTGAAGACCACGGCCGGGCGTGGCCCCGCGGGCAGCAGGCTGGCCGCCGCTTCGGCCAGCGCCGGCGGATAGAGGCCGGCCTTGCCATCGGGCAGGTAGAGCGTTTCGCCGCGCCGCCATGCCTCTTCATCAACGGGATCGCCATCCTCTACGAACCACGCGACATCGGCGATGGCATAGCGCAGCACGAGGTCCGCGCCCGATCGCGCGATGGTGAACGCCTGATCGAGATCGGTGGACGAGGCGGGATCGAGCGTGACGAAGGGCTCGGCCGTCCGGTCGACGTGAAGCGATGGCACGCGCTTCGCCCCCTGTTCGGCCGCCGCCAGCACCGGTGGGGGAAAACCCTGCGGCACCTGGAAGCGGTCGCGTATAGCGGCGAGGCCCTGCGACAGGATGCCCTGCGGGTCGTGCAATGCCTTCATCGTGTGGAGTCAGCCCTGACCGTGCGTGCCGTGTTCGCCGCCATCAGGGATCGATGAAGTCCGCGGCGCGCTTCTGTAACCCGGCCAGCACCGCCTCGCGCTGGTTCGGACTGTACATCAGTTCCTGCTGGGCCACGCTTTCGGCCAGCAGCACGTCCGACTCCGGCAGATCGGGAACGCGGTTGCTGAGCTGCTTGGCGGCGCGCACCGCGTGCGGGCTCTTGCCGGCAATGGTGTGCGCGAGCGCCAGGGCGGAGCCCAGAGGATCGGCAGCGGCATGCGTGGCGAAGCCCAGCCGGACCGCTTCCTCACCGCCGAATTCGCGGTGGGTATAGGTCAGTTCGCGCAGCACATCGTCGCGCACGTTGCCGCGCCACAGGGCGTAGCCCGCCATGTCGGGCACCAGCCCCCACTTCACTTCCATCACTGCCAGCCGCGCATCGGGCGCGACGATGCGGATGTCGGCCCCGCTCGCCACCTGCAACCCGCCGCCGAAGCACACCCCGTGCACCGCCGCGATCACCGGCATCGGCAGCTTGCGCCAGACCATCGCAGCCTCCTGCGCGCGGTTGGCGTTGCCGTGGGTGCGATCGACCAGCGATCCCTCCTTCCAGCGATCGGTGTTGCCCATGCTCGCCAGGTCCAGCCCGGCGCAGAACGCCCGCCCCGCGCCGGACAGGACGACGGCGCGCACGCCGCCAAGGTCGAACAGGGCGTGGCCCGCATCGACGATGGCGCCGAACATGGCGTCATCGAGCGCGTTCAGCTTGTCCGCCCGGTCCAGCAGGACGTGGGCGACATGGTTCTCGACAGTGATGGTGACGCGATCGGCAAAATTCATGGCGTGATCCGGCTGTTATCCTCTTCCGGCGTCCTTGTTCGCGCAAATGGCGCGGACGGTCCAGAGCATTGACGAGGACCGGACCATTTCGCGCTCCATGCCACGGCGCGGATGGAGACGCGAAAGGGCCGCCGGAATCGCTCCCGGCGGCCCTTCTGGTGCAATCCCTCGAACGCGGCTTAGCTGTCCGACACGCCTTCGGCGCGGCGCGCTTCGAGCCAGGCACGGGCCTCGGCCTCCTGCGCGGCTTCCACGGCGGCCTTGTGCTGGGCCTCGCGCTCGGCACGCAGTTCCTCGATCAGCGCATCGCGATCCGAACCCAGGCGGTTGTCGCCGCCGGCGTCCTCTTCGGTAATGCCCGCCCGCTTGGCCGCCTTGGCGACCAGCCCGTCCAGCTCGCGCTGCGAACAGAGGCCCAGCGTGACCGGGTCCTTCGGGTTGATGTTCTGGATGTTCCAGTGGCTGCGATCGCGGATCGCGGCGATGGTGTTGCGCGTGGTGCCGATCAGCTTGCCGATCTGCGCGTCCGAGATTTCCGGGTGGTGACGCAGGATCCAGGCGATGCCATCGGGCTTGTCCTGGCGCTTCGACACCGGGGTGTAGCGCGGCCCCTTGGTGCGGTTGACCGACAGCGGGGCCTTCTGCATGCGCAGGCGATATTCGGCGTTCGCCTGGCCTCGCTCGATCTCGACCTGGGTCAGTTCGCCCGAGCGCACGGGATCGCGGCCGGTGTACTTCGCGCCAGCCAGATCGTCCGCCATCGCCTGCACTTCAAGGAGGTGCAGGCCGCAGAATTCGGCAATCTGCTCGAAAGTGAGCGCGGTGTTGTCGACAAGCCAGGACGCCGTCGCGTGCGGCATCAGCGGATACGCGGGCTGGTTGCTCACGGGAAAGTCTCCGAATGCGGATACAATAAGGGCCGCCCCTTGCGGAGCGGCCGTGCAGAGTGACGATGTAGGCCACGCGCCCGAAAACGGCAAGCTCTATCCAGCAACCTTCGGAAATATCGCCGGAAATCCGCCGCGCGAAGGGGTCACCCGATATCCGCGGCAGCACCCACCGCCAGCACGATCTTGCCGATATGGCCGCCCGATTCCATCCGCGCGTGCGCGGCGGCGGCATCGGCGAGCGGAAACACACGGTCCATAACCGGACGCAGCGCGCCATCGGCTACCAGCGGCCACACCAGCTCCATGATCTCGCTGGCCAGCAGCGCCTTGAACTCGTTCGAGCGCGGCCGCAGCGTCGATCCGGTCAGCGTCAGGCGCCGGCGCATCACTTCGGCCATGTTGATCTCGGCCCGGACGCCCCCCTGCACCGCGATGGTGACATGCCGGCCATCGTCGCGCAGGCACTTGAGGTTGCGCGCGACATAGTCGCCCGCCACCATGTCGAGCACGATATGGACGCCGGCGCCATCGGTGATCCGCGCCACTTCCGCAACGAAGTCGCTCTCCTTGTAGTCGATCGCGTGGTCCGCGCCGATGGCCAGCGCCGCCGCGCACTTGTCCGCCCCGCCGCAGGTGACGATCACCGTCAGGTCGAACAGCTTGCCCAGCATGATCGCCATCGAGCCGATCCCGCTGGTGCCGCCATGGACCAGCAGCGTCTCGCCCTCCCTGGCCCAGCCGCGCTCGAACACGTTGTGCCACACGGTGAACAGGGTTTCCGGAATCGCCGCGGCCTCCGCCATCGACAGGGCTTCTGGCACGGGCAGGCACTGGCCGGCTTCGGCCAGGCAATATTCGGCATAGCCGCCCCCGGCGACGAGCGCGCAGACCTTCTGGCCCGGCAGCAGCGTAACCACGCCCTCGCCGATGGCCGCGACCTGCCCGGACACTTCCAGCCCCGGCAGCGGCGACGCACCCGGCGGCGGGGGGTAGAAACCCTGGCGCTGAATCACGTCGGGCCGGTTGACTCCGGCATAGGCGACTCGCAGCAGGACCTGCCCGGGGCCGGGTCGGGGCACCGGCACGGTTTCGGGGCGAAGCACTTCGGGACCGCCCGGGGCATCGAAGCCCACCGCCGTCATCGTTTCCGACACCGTTGTCGCCATGGTCCAGCCCCCTTTTCGCGACGAAACCCCCGTCAATTGCAAGGACTAGCCACGCACCCCGTTGACAGCAAGCACTTGCCGTCCAAGATTGTGCATTGCAATGGATGAAGAAGACCGCCCCCGTCGCAAAGGCGATCTGGCCAGCCAACTGGCCGGGGAAGTGCTCGACACCTATTCGCGCGCCGAACTCGACGCGCGCATCGCGTTGCTGAAGCAGGAAATCGAACGGGTTACCGCGCACCGGGAACGGGCTTCGGCCCACCGCGCCGCGGCCGAGGCGCTGTTCCGAAGCTCTCCGCCGGACGGCACTCCGCGATGAACCGGGCCGCCCTTCCTCTTTCCGGGCGGCATACCCATATATCCCGTATGGTCACCGCAGCGATCCGCTTCGGTGCATTTTCAAGGCACTTTTCCGGTGTCCTTTCCGCGGCTGGTTTGGCCCCTGTTAACCATGTCCGTGCATTTTTGAAGAACGGGGACAACCCGGCGCAAGCCAGAAAGTAAGAGCCTATGCCCAGTTTCGCACAGAGCCTTGAGAAAACGCTGCACGCCGCGCTCGCCAACGCCTCGGAGCGCAGCCACGAATACGCGACTCTCGAGCACCTCCTGCTGGCCCTGATCGACGATCCCGATGCGTCGCAGGTAATGCAGGCGTGCGGAGTCGACCTGGGTGACCTGGGCGACGTGGTGCGCCAATACCTCGATCAGGAATACCAGTCGCTGAAAACGCAGGAAAAGGCCGATCCACAGCCCACGGCCGGGTTCCAGCGCGTGATCCAGCGCGCCATCCTGCACGTCCAGTCGTCCGGCAAGGATACCGTGACCGGCGCCAACGTGCTGGTGGCGCTGTTCTCCGAACGTGATTCCTACGCGGTCTATTTCCTGCAGCAGCAGGACATGAGCCGGCTCGACGCGGTCAGCTACATCAGCCACGGCATCGGCAAGGGCGGCCGGCAGGTGGAAGGCCGCAACCCCAAGGGCACGGACGAGGACCAGCCCAAGCCGGAGGAAAAGGCCGACGCCAAGGGGCAGAAGAAGGATTCCGCGCTCGACCAGTTCTGCGTCAACCTCAACGAGAAGGCGCTGGGCGGAAAGGTCGATCCGCTGATCGGGCGCGGCCCCGAAGTGGACCGCACCATCCAGATCCTGTGCCGCCGGTCCAAGAACAACCCGCTCTACGTGGGTGATCCGGGGGTCGGCAAGACCGCCATCGCCGAAGGCCTCGCGCGCAAGATCGTCGAAGGCGAAGTACCCGAGGTGCTGGCCAACGCGGTGATCTATTCGCTCGACATGGGCAGCCTGCTGGCCGGCACCCGCTATCGCGGTGATTTCGAGGAACGGCTGAAGCAGGTCGTCTCCGAACTGGAGAAGATGCCGCACGCGATCCTGTTCATCGACGAGATCCACACCGTGATCGGCGCCGGCGCGACCAGCGGCGGGGCGATGGACGCTTCCAACCTGCTCAAGCCCGCGCTGTCGGGCGGGACGATCCGCTGCATCGGCTCCACCACGTACAAGGAGTTCCGCAACCACTTCGAAAAGGACCGCGCGCTGCTGCGCCGGTTCCAGAAGATCGACGTGAACGAACCCTCGGTGGAAGACACGATCAAGATCCTCAAGGGCCTGCGCACGGCCTTCGAGGATCACCACAAGGTCAAGTACACGGCCGACGCGATCAAGACCGCGGTGGAGCTTTCGGCCCGCTACATCAACGACCGCAAGCTGCCCGACAAGGCGATCGACGTGATCGACGAAGTGGGCGCGATGCAGATGCTGGTGCCGCCGAGCAAGCGCAAGAAGACGATCACCGCGCGCGAGATCGAGGCCGTGATCGCCACGATGGCGCGCATCCCGCCCAAGTCGGTTTCGAGCGACGACAAGAAGGTGCTCGAACACCTCGAACGCGATCTCAAGCGGCTCGTGTTCGGGCAGGACAAGGCGATCGAGGTGCTGTCGAGCGCGATGAAGCTCAGCCGTGCCGGCCTGCGCGATCCCGACAAGCCGATCGGCTCGTTCCTGTTCAGCGGCCCCACCGGCGTCGGCAAGACCGAAGTGGCGCGCAGCCTGGCCCAGATCATGGGCATCCCGCTGCAGCGCTTCGACATGTCCGAATACATGGAACGCCATTCGGTCAGCCGGCTGATCGGCGCGCCTCCGGGCTATGTCGGCTTCGACCAGGGCGGTCTGCTGACCGACGCGATCGACCAGCAGCCGCACTGCGTCCTGCTGCTCGACGAGATCGAGAAGGCGCACCCCGACCTGTTCAACATCCTGCTGCAGGTGATGGACAACGGCCGCCTGACCGATCATCACGGCAAGACCGTGGATTTCCGCAACGTGGTCCTGATCATGACCACCAACGCGGGCGCGTCGGACATGGCCAAGCAGGGCATCGGCTTCGGCGACGTGTCCAAGGCCGACGCGGGCGACGAGGCGGTGAAGAACCTGTTCACCCCCGAATTCCGCAACCGCCTCGATGCGATCGTGCCCTTCGCCTACCTGCCGGCCGAAGTCGTCAGCCGGGTGGTGGACAAGTTCATCCTCCAGCTCGAACTCCAGCTGGCGGAACAGAACGTCCACATCCAGTTCGACAACGACGCCCGCGCCTGGCTGGCGAAGAAGGGCTACGACCGGCTCTATGGCGCGCGGCCGATGGCCCGTCTCATCCAGGAACGGGTCAAGAAGCCGCTGGCCGAGGAACTGCTGTTCGGCAAGCTGGCCAACGGCGGCGAGGTCCACGTCAGCCTGAAGGACGAAGCCGGCACCGACGGCGCGCTGTCCTTCGAACTGACCCCGGCCGCGCCGAAGCTGGTCAAGAAGAAGGAACGCAAGGGCGGCAAATCGGCGGGCACCGCGCCCGAACCGAGCGCCGACGAAGCCGAATAAGGCGGGCCGAAGCCTCGATGAAACAGAAGGGGCGCGTCCTGCGGGGCGCGCCCTTTTTCATGGCGAAAGCCCACCCCGCTGCGACTATCGCCGCCTCCGGCGGCGCAAGTCTCGCTTCCCTCCCGCAAGCAGGAGGGGTCGGGGGTGGGAACGCCTTCGATACTCAGGGAATCGCCGAAGGCTCCGGCGGCGCGGGATGGGGCGCGTTCCATTCGGCGCGATCGATGAAGCCATCGTCGTTGGCGTCGATCCGGTCAAACCGCGCGTTGTTGAACGCCATCCATTCGCCCAGCGTCAGCTTGCCGTCCTGATCGGCATCGGCGAGCGCGAGGATGCGCTTCGGGTCCAGTCCGTCCAGATCGCCCAGCACGCCGCGCGCCGCCTCCAGTTCCTGCAGCGTCACGGTGCCATCGTGCTCCATGTCGATCATCTCGAACAGCGATTGCGCCGCCCGCGCATATTCGGCGGACGAGATCCGGCCATCGTGGTTGGCGTCGAGCGTGGCGAAATCGGACAGCGGGTGGACCGTGGGCGGCACCGCCGTCACCGCCGGGGCGGGGGCAGCCACAACCGGCGCGGTGGTGCGCGTATCCTGTTCCTCGGGTCCCGTTTCCTTGTGCTCGCACCCGGCCAGCGCGATCAGCCCCGCCAGCAACGCGATCCTGGCAATGGTGCGAGTCATCGTCGGGGCTCCTCGGGTTCGGCCGGACAAGGACGGCCAGACCGGGGTGGCCAGACCGGGGGGATGGACGGCGCGCACCCTAGCGGACGAGTCTGAACGGGCCCTGTCCGGGACCCGCATGGCTTCCACATCGGCCGGCGCTGCCCGAACAGGCGGCTGGCCCGAATCGCCCGCACGCGCCATGACGTGCATGAATGGCCGAAGATTTTTCCTGGATCCGCCCGGAGCCGGCCGGGCTGCGGATCGTTCCGGCCGACGTCTGGATCGATCCCGCGCGTGCCGTGGGCACCGCGCTGGTCACGCATGGCCATGCCGATCACGCGCGGGGCGGGCATGGCCGCACCATCGCCACGCCCGAAACGCTGGCGATCATGGCGCTGCGCTATGGCGTGGCGGAGGGCGCTTTCCCCGCGCCGCTGCACGCGCCGATCACCCTGCCCGGCGGCGTGACCGCCACGTTCGTGCCGGCGGGCCACGTCCTCGGCTCCGCGCAGATCCTGCTCGAACATGCCGGCGAACGCGTGGTGGTGACCGGCGATTACAAGCGCCGGCCCGATCCGACCTGCCCGCCTTTCGCGGTCACGCCCTGCGACCTGTTCATCACCGAGGCGACCTTCGGCCTGCCGGTGTTCCGCCATCCGCCGATCGGCCAGGAAATCGCCCGGCTGCTGGCCGCGCGCGCCGCGCAGCCCGATCGCTGCGTGCTGGTGGGCGCCTATGCCCTGAGCAAGGCGCAGCGGGTGATCGCGGAACTCCGCGCGGCGGGCTTTCACGATCCGCTCTGGCTGCACGGCGCGATGGAGCGGATGTGCCGCCTGTACGAGGAACAGGGCGTGCCACTGGGCGATCTGCGGCTGGTGTCCGATGCGCCCAAGGGCGCGCTGGCCGGCGCGATCGTGCTCTGCCCGCCCTCGGCGCTGAACGACCGCTGGAGCCGGCGCCTGCCCGATCCGCTGACCGCCATGGCATCGGGCTGGATGCGCGTGCGCCAGCGCGCCCGCCAGCGCAACGTGGAACTGCCGCTGATCATTTCCGACCATGCCGACTGGGACGAACTTACCGCCACGATCGCCCAGGTGAACCCGGCCGAAACCTGGATCACCCACGGCCGCGAGGAAGCGCTGTTGCGCTGGTGCGAACTGCACCAGCGCAAGGCCCGCGCGCTGGCGCTGGTGGGGTACGAGGACGAGGATGACTGAGAAGGGCACATCCTAGTGGAGCGCTTCGCCGCCCTGCTCGACGCGCTGGTGTTCACCCGGTCGCGCAACGCCAAGCTGGCGCTGATCGCGCGCTACCTGCGCGAAACGCCCGATCCCGATCGCGGCTGGGCGCTGGCCGCGCTGACCGACGGCCTGGATTTCCCCGCGGTCAAGGCCGGCACGATCCGCGCGCTGATGGCGGAGCGCGTCGATCCCGTGCTGTGGACGCTGTCGCGCGATTACGTGGGCGATACCGCGGAAGCCGCCAGCCTGCTGTGGCCTGCCCCCGATCATTCTGGCCCCGATCATTCTGCTCCCGATCATTCTGGCCCCGATCATGACGTCATGCCCGCGCCCGGCGTCTCGGAAGCTGTTGAAATCCTGCGGGCAACCAGCCGCTCCACCGCGCCGGCCGCGCTGGCCGGCCTGCTCGACCGCCTTGACGCCAACGGCCGCTACGCCCTGCTCAAGCTGGCCACCGGTGCGATGCGGATCGGCATTTCCGCCCGGCTCGCCAAGGTCGCCTTCGCCGAGGCCTTCGGCGTGCCGGTCGATCTGGTGGAGGAATACTGGCACGGGCAGGAACCGCCCTACCGCCCGCTCTTCGCCTGGGCGGCGGACGGCGCGCCACCGCCGCGCACCGACGACCGGCCGCTGTTCCGCCCGTTCATGCTGGCGCATCCGCTGGAGGACGGGGCCGCCATCGACCTTGAAAGCTTCGCCGCCGAATGGAAGTGGGACGGCATCCGCGTGCAGATCGTCCATGCCGCCACCGATCTGGGCGGCGAGACGCGCGTCTATTCGCGTGGCGGTGACGACATTTCCGCCACCTTTCCCGAAGTGGCCGGCGCGCTGGGTGAACCGGCGGTGCTGGACGGCGAACTGCTGGTGCGCGGCGCGCACCAGGGCGGCGAGACCGGCGGTGCGGCCAGCTTCAATGCCTTGCAGCAACGGCTGGGACGCAAGACCGTGTCGAAGCGGATGCTGGAGGATTTCCCCGCCTTCGTCCGGCTGTACGACGCGCTGGTGATCGGCGGCGAGGACTTGCGCGACCTGCCCTGGACGGACCGCCGCGCCCGGCTGGAAGCCTTCCTCCCCCGGCTCGATCCGGCGCGTTTCGACCTTTCCGCGCTGATCGCGGCGCGCGACTTCGCCGAACTCGCCGACGTGCGCGCCCGCCCGCGCGAGGACGCGATCGAGGGGGTCATGCTCAAGCGGCGTGATTCACCCTATGTCGCGGGGCGGCGCACGGGGCTGTGGTACAAGTGGAAGCGCGATCCGCTGCGGATCGATTGCGTGCTGATGTATGCCCAGCGCGGTTCGGGCAAACGCTCCTCGTTCTATTCGGACTTCACGTTCGGCTGCTGGGACGGCGATCCCGACGCGGGGGCCGATCTGCTGCCGGTGGGCAAGGCCTATTTCGGCTTCACCGATGCCGAGCTGAAATGGCTCGACAGCCACGTCCGCCAGCACACGGTCAACCGTTTCGGCCCGGTACGCGAAACCGACCGGTCGCTGGTGCTGGAAGTGGCGTTCGATTCCGTCCACGCTTCCAAGCGCCACAAGTCGGGCGTCGCCATGCGCTTCCCGCGCATCAGCCGCATCCGCGCCGACAAGCCCGCGCACGAGGCCGACCGGCTGGACACGCTGAAGGCAATGATCGTGGACCCGGTGCGGTAGAGACGTTTCCCGCGCGAAATTGACCGGAATCAAACCGCCTTGCCTGCCGTGCTGGTAGCGACAAGGCTCCAGGATTTTGAACCTACACCCCTGTCCGGAGTTTCACGCCTTGGCCACCGCCGTCGAACAGCCGCAGGAACATTCCCAACCCGCCACGCCGTTCGAACGGATCGGCGGCCATGCCGTGCTGCGCCGGATCACCGACCGGTTCTACGATCTGATGGAACAGGACCCCGCCTATGCCGAACTGCGCGCGATGCACGCGGCGGACCTGGCGCCGATGCGCGAATCGCTGCCCGGGTTCCTGGCCGGGTGGGCGGGAGGCCCGCGCGACTGGTTCGAGGCCCACCCCGGCAAGTGCATGATGTCGATGCACGCACCCTTCCCGATCGACCGGCAAACGGCGGGCCAGTGGGCGGAGGCGATGCGCCGCGCCGTGGAGGACGCAGCGCCGCAGGACACCGAAATCGCCGAGGCCTTTATCGGCGTGCTGACGCGCATGGCGATGGGCATGGCGCGCGCCTGAACGCCGTTCCCGGCCTATACCCACGTCTGCTTGCCTCGTGAGGGGACGCGCGCTTATGAGGCGCGTGGGGCCCTGACGAAAGCCACGCCATGCCGTTCCGGTCTATCCTGAAGTATGTTCTCGTTCTCGCGCCCGCGCTGCTGCTGCCGGCCACGCCTGCCTTTGCCGCGCCCGAGGAAATCCAGGTCTACATGGACGAGATGAACCAGCCCGGCGCGGTGGGGCTGGACGTTCACGTCAACGACGTGGTGCGCGGCAACGGCACGCCCGATTATCCCGGTGCGGAAACGCCGCTGCACCGCTGGCGCATCACGCCCGAATTCTCGCTGGGCCTGACCGACCAGTTCGAGCTGGGCGCCTATCTGCCGCTGGCCACCGTGGCGCCCGATGGCGTGGCGCGCGTGCAGGGGGTGAAGCTGCGTCTCAAGTGGCTCGCGCCGCACGGGCCGACCGGGGCCTTCTGGGGCGCGAATCTGGAAGTGGGGAAAGTCGGCCACCGGCTCGACCAGAATCCCTGGAACGGCGAATTGAAGCTGATCGGCGGCTGGCGCAACGATCACTGGGTGCTGGCCGCCAACGGCAACTTCGATTTCGTGATCGCGGGGCCGAACCCCGGACCGATCACGCTCGATATCGACACCAAGGCCGGATACCGCCTGACCCCCACGCTCACCGTGGGCGTGGAAAGCTACAACGAGGTCGGCCCGCTGCGCGATCCCGGCCACTTCGGGAACACCGAGCATTCCACTTATGCCGCCGTGGATGCACAGATCGGCAAATGGGACCTCAACGCCGCCGTGGGCAAGGGATATGGCGCCAATGCCGACAGCGTGATCGTGAAGTTCATTATCGGCGTACCGATCTAGGCCATTATCGCCTAACGTTCGGCGCATGATCCGCTACGACCGTTCCCGCCGCCGTTTCGCCATCGCGCTGGCCGCGATGGCGGGGTTCGTCGATGCGGTCGGCTTCCTGTCGGCCGACGGCTATTTCGTCTCGTTCATGTCGGGCAACACCACGCGGCTCGGCGTCGATCTCGGCACCGACGTGGTGCGCGCGGTCACGCCCGCGTTCCTGATCGCCGGCTTCGTGGCCGGCGTGACCAGCGGCGCGCTGCTGTCGATCCGCGCGGGGCGCTACCGCAAGCCCGCCGTGCTGACGCTCGTCGCCGCGCTGCTGCTCGCCGGCGCCACGGCGCGCGCGCTGGGCGTGCCCGTGGCGATGCTGGCCGCGCTGGTGATGGCGATGGGCGCGATCAACAACACCTTCCAGCGCGATGGCGAGGTGGCGATCGGCCTCACCTACATGACCGGCGCGCTGGTCAAGCTGGGACAGGGGCTGGCCGGATGGCTGGCCGGCCGCAAGGATACGGGCTGGCTCTCCTGGGCGGCGCTGTGGGGCGGCCTGCTGAGCGGCGCGGTGCTGGGCGCGATGGCGCAGGACCGGATGCCGATGGCCTGCCTGTGGATCGCGGGTTGCTGGGCCACCGCGATGGTCGGCGTGGCGCTGCGATTGCCGGCGGAAAGCTGACGCGAAAACGCCGCGCGAACCGAAGTCCGCGCGGCGTCACCGGGATGGATGCCGTCAAAGGCGGAATTAGAGACCGCCGCCGCCGATCTTCCAGGTGAGCTGGAGGAAGGCGCTGCGGCCGGTGCTGTCGAACCAGCTGATGTCGTAATAGGGATAGCTGGCGTACGTCGGATCGCGAACCGGGTTCGTATCGAACAGGTTCACCACGCTCAGCGACCCGCGCAGATGATCGGTGAAATCGTACTGCAGCGTGGTGTTGAACAGGTAGCTCGCCTTGATGAAGGCGTCCTGATCGTAATTGGGCAGCTTGCCCAGGCGGCGCCCTTCGACCGTCCACTTCAGCTTCTGGATCGACCAGGTCAGGCTCGCCGTGCTCTTGTCGCGCGGAATGTCGTAGCCGCTGTCGAAGGCCAGCTTGTTGATCGTGGGATCGCCCGGATACTGGCGGAACGTGTGATCGAACACATGGGTATGCGCCAGCGCCAGCGAGAACGTGCCGAAGCTGGTGGGCAGGTTGCCATGGACGGCCACGTCGATGCCGGTGGTCTTCTCGTGCGCGATGTTGATCGGGTTGACCGCAACCGCATCGAGCTCGCCGGAGCGCACGCCACTGGTGAAGCGCTGCACGCGCGCGATCGCGTCGAGGCAGGTCGGCGAATTGACGTCGACCGCCTTGCCCGATGTCGTCTGTCCGATGCGGCAATCCGCCTCGTCGCGCAGCAACTGGTCGGTGCTCAGGTCCTGAACCTGGTTGGCCATCGAGACGCGGAAATAGCTGACCGAGACATCGAACCGGCGCGAAGGCGCCCAGACGATGCCCAGATCCAGCGATTTGCTGGTTTCCGGCTTGAGCCGGCGGTTGCCGCTGCGCTGCGTGACGATGCCCTCGTCCGCATAGGAGCAATCGCCGATGGCCTCGTCCGGCTCCTCGGTGCGGCACAGATAGTAATCCGTGGCGCTCGGATGGGTATTGCCCGGCCCGGTGAAAACGTAGTGCAGGTCCGGCGCGCGGAAGCCCGTGCCATACGAGGCGCGCAGCAGCAGCGATCGCATCGGCCGCAGTTCGGCGCCGGCGTTATAGGTGAACTTGCCGATGCCGTTGCCCGCGAAAGCGAAGTGATCGTAGCGGCCCGCGCCCGAGAGTTCGAGGAAGTGGGTGACCGGCACGCGCACTTCGCCGCCCAGCGCCCAGTGCGTGCGGCTGCCCTTCCCGTCGCTGTCCTTGAGCGCGTAATAGTAGTCGGTCAGCGCCAGCGGATCGGGCTTCAGATCGTAGCCCTGCTTGCCGGCCTCGGCCACGGCGGCGAAACCCACCGGCCCGGCCGGCAACCGGAACAGCTCCGTGGTGTTGATCGTCGCCGAGAAATTGTTGGTCCAGCTTTTCGGATGATAGACGCTGTAGGCCGTGATGCTGTCGTATTCGGACTGCGTCAGCGGCGTGTAGAGCCGGGCTGGATCGGCATTGAAGACCGGATAGCCGCTGTCTTCGTCGACGCCCTGCTGCTGCCCCAGGAACAGGGCATTGGCCTTTGCCGCGATCACCTGCGGGAATTCGACGCGCGCCTTGTATTCGCTGTGGTTGAACGCGGCTTCGTAGGTCCACTTGCCGAACTTGCCCTTGATGCCCGGCGTAATGCTGAAGGTTTGCTGGCGATTGCGCGTCTCCACGCGGTTCAGGCCGCCCGATTCCTCGGGGGTGAACTGGCGCGACCAGTCATCCAGCCGGTTGTCGAAGCTGTTGTAGAAGGTGGTGTCGCTGCTGCCCGAGCTGGGCTGGAACGACCATTGCAGCACGTCGCGCACCAGCGAAACCTTGCTGATGCCGAACTGCGCGTCGACGAACAGCTCGGCATTGTCCGACAGCTCGTAACCCGCCGAAGCGTAGCTGTTGAACCCTTCGCGCCGGGAAATGATCGTGCCGTAGGCGACCGAGGTGTTGCTGCCGCAGAAATAGCCGGGGCCGTAATCTCCCAGCGCATCGTCATAGGCGCCATAGCGAGGCCGCGATGCGTAATAGGTCGAACCCTGGTTGAGACGGCCGAGCGACGCGCAGGTCGCCGCGCCGGGATCGACATATTCGTCCGCGTCCGGATCGTAGCGCAGGAAGGTGCGCCGGGCGAGCGGCTGCGCGGTCGTCGGGTTGTCGGCCGTGCTGTCCTGAATGCCGCGCTGATATTGCCAGAGCGGGCGCTGCAACAGGTATTCGATGCCGCCGACGATATGGAACCGCCCGCTCGACCAGCCGCCGCTGGCGGTGACGCGGTGCGAATCCCCGCCGCCGTGCTCGGTCACGCCGCGCCGGTAATCGAGCGTCAGGCCGTCGAGCTTCTTCTTGAGCGTGAAGTTGATGACGCCGGCGATGGCATCCGACCCGTAGATCGCCGAAGCGCTGCCGCTGAGCACTTCGATCCGGTCAATCATGCTGACCGGGATGTTGGAGACGTCGGTAAAGTTGCTGCGGCCCTGGAATGGCAGCGGAAAGTCGGCGATGCGGCGGCCGTTGACCAGCACCAGCGTGTGATTCGGACCCAGCCCGCGCAAGTCCACCTGCTGCGCGCCGGGGGTGAAGCTGGCGCCGCTGAACGATTGCTGGCTCTGCGTTTCGCCGCCGTTCTGCGTCAGCGCGCGCAGGATGTCCGGCACGCTGGCATAGCCGTTGGCGCGGATCGTATTCGAATCGACCACGGTGATCGGCGCCGGGCCTTCGATGTCCAGCCGCGGGATGCGCGATCCGGTGACGGTGATCTCCGGCGCGGCATCGTCCGTGCCTTCACCGCCCGCCGCCGTCTGTCCAAAGGCCGGTCCGGCGAGAACGGTGAGCGAGCATCCCAACCCCAGCAGGTTGCGGAATACGCGGCGTCCAGTCTGTTTCATGCGTCACCCCTTCAATGCGCAACGGCATAAACTTCCGGTGCCCCCGCACCTGCCGTTCGATACGTTCCGAACAGAATTGAAAAGAAATGGCAATCACATTGCCTTTCTGGCACATCATATTGTCAGCCATTGCGGCCAAAATGTAACAAGAATGCCCCAGTCCGGTTGTTTTCAGGAGTTTCCGGTGCGTCTATCCTTCCTGTCGCGAATGTTCGCGCTCGCGCTGTCGAGCCTGTCCCTGGCCGTCATCGCGCCTTCCGCCCCCGCGCTGGCGAAGGCGCAGGGCTACCGCCACTACCAGATCGGCACGCTCACCAGCGCCACGCCCGATCCGGTGTCCGGCGGGCTGCTGCTGATGGGCGGGGGCGACCGCAACCACGACGCGATGCACTGGTTCTTCGCCAAGGCCGGGCACGGGCACATCGTGATCCTGCGCGCCTCGCAGGCCGGGCAGGTCGGCAAGGAATTCTACAAGGATATCGGCGGCATCCAGTCGGCCGAGACGTTCGTTTTCACGGATCGGGCGGCCTCCAGCGATCCCCGGGTGCTTGCCGCGCTGAAGCGGGCGGACGGCATCTTCATCGCGGGCGGCGACCAGTCCAACTACGTGCGCTACTGGCGCGGGACGCCCGTGGGCGAGCTGCTCGACGCGCATGTCGCCGCGGGCAAGCCGCTGGCCGGCACCAGCGCCGGCCTCGCCATGCTGGGCGAGAAGCTCTATGGCGCGATGGACGGCGGCAGCATCACCAGCCCCGAGGCGATGGCCGATCCGTTCGGCCCTGCCAACACCATCGAAAGCGATTTCCTGCACCTGTCGCTGCTGAAAGGCGTGGTCACCGATACCCACTTCAAGGAGCGCGACCGGCTGGGCCGGCTGTTCGCCTTCCTGGCCAAGGCGCAGGCGGACCGCCCCGCCGATGCCCCGGCGATGATCGGCGTCGGCGTCGACGAAAGCGCCTCGCTGGCGGTGGAGCCCGACGGCACCGCGCGCATCTATGCCACCGCGCCCGATGGCGGCGCCTGGCTGGTCGATGGATCGACGCTGCGCGGCCTGCCCCGGCAAGGCCCGCTCAACGCGCCACGCATCCGCGTGACGGGCATCGATCACCAGTCTGTGCTGCACCTGCCGGCGGGCACCGTTGACCGCCCCTCGTTCATCCGGAATTATGCCGTTGCCGACGGGAAGATCACGGGCGAAACTGCGGCGCCCTGATAGCCCGGCAGCGGTGGAGGACCATTTCGGCCATGTCGCTGACCTTGCCCGGCCATTCCCTTTCGCTCGATGACATCGACGAGCGGCTGCTGGCGCTGCTGCGCGAGGATGCCCGCCAGAGCATCGCGCATCTGGCCAAGGCGCTGGGCATCTCGCGCGGGCAGATCTATTCGCGGCTGTCGCGGCTGGAGGATGCCGGGATCGTGGCGGGCTATACCGTACGGCTCGGCGCGGCCTTCGTCGGCCGGCGCGTGCGCGCGCACATCATGATCAAGACGATGCCCCGCTTCCACCGCGAGGTGGAACAGGCGCTGGGCCGGCTGGCGAGCGTGCAGGCGATCCACGCCATCAGCGGCGAATACGACGTGATCGCCATGCTGGAGACCGAGGACAACGCCCAGCTCAACGAACTGATCGACGATATCGGCCTGCTCGAAGGCGTGGAGCGCACGACCACATCGGTGATCCTGGCGACCAAGCTGGAACGATGATCGCGCGCGGCGGAAAGACGGCTGCCAGGCCGGAAGCGGGGTTGGTCGGGCCGCGATCCTTCTGTATCACGACCACCAGCCTGCCCTGCATTCCCGAGGTGTTCCGATGACGCGCGTACCGTTTCTTCCGTTGGCGGGCATCCTGGCCCTGACGGCAGGCACGGCCCACGCGCAGCTGGCGCCGCAATACCGCGCGCTGCTGGACAAGACGATCGAATCGGGCAGCGATGCCGAGATCGACACCGTCGCCAAGTTCCTGAAAAAGACCGATCCGGCCGGCGCGGGCGAGGTGGAGGCGGCGGTGGATGCCCACCGCGCGCGCACGGCCGAAGCCCAGAAGGAACGGCTGGCGCAGATGGCGATGTTCCAGGGCTGGAAGGGCGAAGGCCAGTTCGGCGCCTCGCAATCCTCCGGCAATGCCGAGACGGTGGGCATCAGCGCCGGGCTGGCGCTGAAGCGGGAAGGCCTGCACTGGCGGCTGGGCCTGCGCAGCCAGGTCGATTACCAGCGCACCAACGGGCAGACCAGCCGCAACCAGCTGTTGCTGGCGTTCGAGCCCGACTACCGCTTCAACGACCGCCTGTTCCTGTTCGGCCTGACCCAGTACGAACGCGACCGGTTCGCCGGCTTTTCCACGCGCACCGCCGTTTCGGGGGGCATCGGCTATCGCCTGATCGCGGATTCCGGTTTCACCGTGGACGTGAAGGCCGGCCCTGCCTGGCGCAAGACCCGCTATATCAGCCAGCCGCTCGAAAGCGTCGTCACCGGGCTGGGCGCGGTCAATGCCAAATGGAAGCTTTCGCGCGCGGTCTCGCTGACCGAGGACGCCAGCGCGTTGACCGGCGCGCAGAATACCAACGTCACCTCGCTCACCTCGCTCAGCGCCCGGCTGAACGGCGCCCTTTCCGCGCGCACGTCCTATCAGGTGACTTACAACAGCAATCCGCCCGATACCTACAAGACGCTGGACACGATTACCCGCTTCACGCTGGTTTACGGCTTCTGAGCGCGGGCGGCCGGATCAATCCGGAATACGCAGCAGCTTCTCGCGCGAAGTTGCGCCGCGCAACAGCTCAACTTTGGAAGCGGCGACGCCCAGCGCCACCGCGACCAGATCGATCACCGCGCCCGTCGCCTTGCCGTCCTCCGGCTTGGCGCGCACTTTCACCAGCACGCGCCCGTCCGCGATGGCGATACCTTCGCTCTTCGCCCCCGGCGTGACGCGCACCGCCAGCCGCCGTTCGGCATCCGCCAGCGCGCGCAAGGCCGCCGGCGGCGGCAGATCAACCCTGGGCCGCGCCATCGAGCGCCGCCTTGTGGCGCTGGCCGTTGCGGACATAGTGCGCCACGCCCAGCTGCATCTCCGCCAGCGCCGCTTCGGTCAGATCGCGCATGAACGCGGCGGGGCGGCCGCCCCAGAGCTGGCGCGCGCCGATGCGCTTGCCTAGCGTGAGCATGGCGCCGGCGGCGAGCATCCCGTCGCTTTCGACGTGCGCGCCGTTCATCACGATCGCGCCCAGCCCCACGAAGGCGCGGTCCTCCAGCACGCAGCCGTGGATCATCGCCATGTGGCCCACCAGCACGTCATCGCCGATGATCGTCGGAAAGCCGGCGGGATGGCGCGGATCGGGGCTGTCGCAATGGATCACGGTGCCGTCCTGGATATTGCTGCGCGCGCCGATGCGGATGGCGTTCACATCACCGCGCAGCACGCAATTGTACCAGATCGACGCTTCCGGCCCGATCTCGACATCGCCGATGATCCGGCACCCGGGCGCGACGAAGGCGGTTTCGTGGATGCGTGGCACCTTCCCGTCGAGCGGAAGGATCGTCGCATCGGGGTAACGCGCGCGCGGATCGGCAGTCATTTCCATCACACTCCCAGCAGATTGTCCCAGCGGATATGCGGCAGGATCGAGGCATAGTCATCCTGCCACGGTTCGTCGCCCGGCGGCGCGTGCAGCGGCGTCCACGGCAGATCCGGCCGGCGCACGGCCAGCCGCTCCAGCCGCGCGCGATCGGGCGCGAGCGCGACCCAGTACGACGGGGTGAATCCGTCGCTATGCCGGCCGCTGTCATCGCGCAACCATGCCATCCAGCCCTGCGCGCGGGCGATGCCCGCCACGACGGGCCGCAGATCGAGATAGCGGTTGGAAATATGCAGGATCAGCACGCCATCGGGCGCGAGCACGCGGCCATAGACCGCCAGCGCCTCGCGCGTGAGCAGGTGGAGCGGGATCGAATCCGACGAGAACGCGTCCACCACCAGCACGTCGAAGCTGCCCGGCGGCATCTTCGCCAGTTCCAGGCGGGCATCGCCGATCCGGATCGCGGCATCGGGCGCGCAGGAATCGAGGAAGGTGAAGCGGTGCTGCGGCCGCGACAGCGCCACCACCGCCGGATCGATCTCGAAGAAGGTCCAGCGCTGCCCCGGCCGCTTGTAGCAGGCGAGCGTCGCCGTCCCCAGGCCGACCACGCCCACGCGCGCATGATCGCCGGCGGCGGTGAGCGCCAATGCGACGCCCGAGGTTGGCCCGTAGTACGACGTCGGGCGCAGCCGGCGCGCGGCGTCGGTATATTGCGTGCCGTGCAGCGTGGTGCCGTGGGTGAGATAGCGTTCGTGCCGGCGCGCGCTTTCGGTGATCGTGTAGATGCCGAAATAGCTGCGCGTGCGGTTGCCCGACAGGCTGCGGTCGAGCGTTTCCTCCGCCCCGCGCCCCAGCATCATCGCCAGCAGCACCAGCACGAAAGCCCAGCGCCGCGCGAACACGATCACCCCGCAGGCGGCGATCGCCAGCGCGGCCATCAGCACCAGCAGGGCATCGCGCCGGGGATCGAGGCCGCTCATCGACCAGCCCAGCGCGAAGGCCACGATCACCACCACCAGCACCCCGCCCTGCCGCACGCGCGGGGGAATGTCCTCGATGCCGGACCAGTCGAGCAGCGCCACCCGGGGCAGCAGCGCGGCGGCGGCCAGCACCAGCAGCGGATGCTCCCACACCCAATCGAACACCAGCGGCGCGATCAGCGCGCAGAACACCCCGCCCAGCGCGCCGCCCGCGCTCATGACCAGATAGAAGAAGGTCAGGCGTTCCGGCGCGGGGCGCAGCGCATAGAGCCGGGTGTGGAGCGCGACCGCCACCACGAACAGCAGCGCCACGGCCGCGCCGGCCTGCGCCATGGTGCCCGAAGAGCGCGAGCTGACCGCCATCCCGCCCGCCAGCACCACCACCAGCGGTGCGGCGCGCAGGATCGCGCCGGCCAGCGCGCGGCTCTCCGCGAACGCGATGCTGAAGCTCAGCAGGTACAGCCCCAGCGGGATCACCCACAGCAGCGGCATCGCGAAGATGTCGGTGGTGAGGAAGGTGGTGGTCGAGAGCATCAGCCCCGAAGGCACGGCGGCCAGCGCCAGCCATAGCGCCACGCGTCCCGCCGGCACCGAATCGCCCACCAGTACGGCCACGCCCGGCGCACCGGCCGCGCCCCGTCGCACGGCGGCGCAAGCCGCGACCAGCGCGATCAGCAGCAGGTAGCCCGCGCTCCAGCCCCAGCCCTGCGCCTTCAGCGGCAGCAGCGGCTCCACCAGCAGCGGATAGCAGATCAGCCCGGCGAAGCTGCCGAGATTGGACGCGGCGTAGAGCGCGTAAGGGTTGCCGGCGGCGGGATCGGCGGCGAACCAGCGCTGCATCAGCGGCGCTTGCGCGGACACGAGGAAGAACACCGGCCCGATCGAGACCGCGAACAGGGCGGGCACCCACAGCGGCTCCCACCCCCGCGCGGGCGGCGGCAGATCGGCCAGCCGCACCGGCAGCGTCATCGCGGCCAGCGCCAGCAGCGCGAGGTGGATCGCGGCCTGCCGGCGGATCGGGAACCGCCCCAGCCAGTGGGCATAGGCATAGCCGCCCAGCAGCAGCGCCTGATAGACCAGCATCGCGCTGTTCCACACGTTCGGCGCGCCGCCCAGGCGCGGCAACGCGGCGCGCGCCACCATCGGCTGCACCAGGAACAGCAGGAAGCTGCCGACCAGAATGGTGATGACGAAGCGCGTCCGGCTGGCTCGATCCGTCATTGTTCCTCCCGCGCGATCAGGGGCGCTGGATGCGGTAGAGAACGTGACCGCGCAAGGGGTCGTCAGCCGATAGCGCGGGATGATCGAAATCCCGCTCGGGATCATACCGCATCCCGATCCTTTCCATCAGAGCCCGGCTGCGCGTATTGCCGGGCGTCGTGATCGCGACGATCGATGGGCGCGCGGTATTGCGCCAAGCCCAGGCCAGCACCGCTTCGGCCGCTTCGCGCGCCAGGCCCTGCCCCCACAAATCCGGCGCGATGGTCCAGCCGATCTCCGTTTCCCCCTCGATCGGCGGTGTTCCGGGCTTCAGGCCGCACCAGCCAGCCATGTGGCCAAGCGTGCGCGGTTCAAGAGCCCAGAAGCAGAACCCGTGGCTTTCCTGACAGCCGTTCTGACGCACGATCACGTCCGCTGAATCCGCAAGAGTCGGCGCGGCGCCAAGCGTGGCGCGCACGCGCGGATCGTTGCACAAGGCATTGTGCCACGCCGCATCGTCGGCCTGCCACCGCCGCAGCACCAGCCGTTCGGTTTCGATCACCCGCCGCGCCCGGATCGCGCATCCCATTGCGCGCGCGTGATCGAATAAACGATGATTCGCCCGCTCACCGGATCGAAATCGGCATTGGCGAAATCCAGGTCGGCGCGGCGCTCCATGCCCAGCCGGCGCATCAGGCCCCAGCTTGCGGCATTGCCGTCGACCGTCAGGGCAACGATATGCGGCGCGCCGAAATGCTCGAACCCGGCTGTCATGGCAGCCTCGGCCGCTTCACGCGCAAAGCCTTGCCCCCAGGCATCCTCGCGCAGGCGCCAGCCGATTTCGAAGTCCCCCAGCGGCCCGCCCGCCTGGTTGCACTTCTTCAACCCGCAGAACCCCAGGATGGCGCGGTCAGCCTTGCGCTCCACCGCCCAGAACGTGTGGCCGTGCGTGCGCGCGTAACCTTCCAGCCGCTCCCGCGCCCCATCCTCGGCCGCCTGATCCATCACGCCGCCCAGCCAGCGCATGACCGCTGGCGTGTTGGTTCCCGCGAAGAACGGCGGCCAGTCTTCCCCGCGCCAGTCGCGCAGGACAAGCCGGGGCGTTTCGATCCGGAATTCAGCCATTCAGTAGCCGCGCGGCATGAGCTGCGTGGTAGGTCAGCACGCCCGAACAGCCCGCGCGCTTGAAGGACAGCAGGGTCTCCAGCACCATGGCGTCACGGTCCGCCGCGCCGGCCGCCACCGCCGCCTCGATCATCGCGTATTCGCCCGAGACCTGGTAGGCGAAGACCGGCACGCCGAAGGCTTCCTTCACGCGCACGGCGATATCGAGATAGGGCAGACCCGGCTTGACCATCACCGTGTCCGCACCCTCGGCCAGATCCATCTCCACCTCGCGCAGCGCTTCCTCGGCGTTGCCAGGGTCCATCTGGTAGGTCTTCTTGTCGCCCTTGAGCAGACCGCGCGAGCCGACCGCATCGCGGAACGGGCCATAGAAGGCCGAAGCATATTTGGCGGCGTAGGACATGATCTGCACGTTGATGTGCCCGGCATCCTCCAGCGCCTGCCGGATCGCGCCGATGCGCCCGTCCATCATGTCGGACGGGGCGATGATGTCCGCGCCGGCCGCCGCCTGGTTCAGGCTCTGTCCCACCAGCACCTCGACCGTGGCATCGTTGAGGACATAGCCTTCGCCATCGATCAGCCCGTCCTGCCCATGGCTGGTATAGGGATCGAGCGCGACATCGGTGAGCACGCCGATCGCATCGCCGCAGGCATCCTTGATCGCGCGCGTGGCGCGGCACATCAGGTTGTCGGGATTGAGCGCCTCGCCCCCGTCCGCGCTGCGGCGTTCGGGCTGGGTGTAGGGAAACAGCGCCAGGCAGGGAATGCCCAGCGCCACCGCTTCCTTCGCCCGCGCGACGATGCCGTCCACCGACCAGCGCGAAACGCCGGGCAGCGCGCCGATCGGGTCTTCCACGCCCGTGCCTTCGGCCACGAACAGCGGCCAGATCAGGTCGGCCGGAGTCACGAGCACTTCACGGTGCAGCGCGCGGCTCCAGGCGGTGGCGCGGGTGCGGCGCAGGCGGGTCAGGGGATAGCTGGTCATGCCAGCCTTCCTAGGACTTTCGCGCGCCGGCGCAATGGGTAGCGACAGGCCGGGACGAATTGCCCTACCCGCTCCCCACCGGCTCTAGTGGGCGCGGGAGAGACCCGGCTTCAGCGCCAGAACCTGCCGCAGCCGGGCCTTGTAGGCGGCGAGCTGGCCGGCATCGACCGCCTGGCGACGGACCATGAAGCGGACCGACATCGGATCGACCGTCTGGCCGTTGCGATAGAGTTCGTAGTGCAGGTGCGGGCCGGTCGAAAGGCCGCTGGAGCCGACATAGCCGATCACCTGCCCGCGCCGGACCTGCATCCCCGGCGAAACCGCGATGCGGCTCATGTGGCCATAGCCGGTGCCGATGCCGCCGCCATGTTCCAGCCGCACGTAGTTGCCGTGGCCGCCGTGCCAGCCGGCATAGCTCACCGTGCCATCGGTTACGGCGTAGACCGGCGATCCCCAGGCGGCGCCGAAGTCGATGCCGGCGTGCATCCGGGTAAAGCCCAGGATCGGATGGCGGCGCAGGCCGTAGCCCGAGGTGATCCGCCCCGCGACAGGGGCGCCGAGCATGGCGGAATCGCTGGATTCCCCGCCGGTCATGCCATCGAGCGAGAGAAAGCCGCCGTCCGGCCCCCAGCGCAGCAATTGCACGCGCGGCTTGCCGTCGCGCGTCACCCCGGCATAGATCAGGTCGCCCGGCTGGCTTTGCCCGTCGGCGGTGCGCCGGTCGGTGAAGACAAGGTCGAATTCGTCGGTGGGCGCGATATCCTCGAACGCAAGATACTGGTCGATCGTGCGCAGGTAATCCTGCACCGTGCTGGGCGGCGCGCCGGCGGCGCGGGCCGAACGGTAGAGGCTGGTCCCCACGATCCCGCGGATGCGCAAGGGGCTGCTGTCCACCGCGATCGGCATCTTCGCCAGCACCAGCCCGGCGCCTTCGCGGCGGATGGCCAGCGCCAGATCGAAGCGCGGACGGAAGCCGATCGCCTGCAGCGGGCGCGGCTCGGACGGGCCGGCGCGCGGCCCCAGCGTGATGTCGAAGCGCGTGCCCGGGGCGATCGCCGCCGTTCCGGCCGCGTCGGCCACCAGCGCGGCGACGCGGTCGGCGTCGCCCGTGGCCACGCCCGCGCGCTGCAGCATCCGGCCCAGCGTGTCGCTTTCGCCCAGAGTCGCGGCCAGCTGGATCACCGGGCGTTCGGGTGCGGAATCGAGGCGAATGACCGCGTCGGTCGCGGCGAAATGGCGGCCATTGCCCGCGCCGGCGGCGAACGGACGGATCGCCTGCGCTCGGAATTCGGCGCGCGCGGTATCGTCAAGCGGGACCAGCGGCGCGGCCGACAGCGGCGCGAAGCTCGGCCAGAACAGCAGCGCGGCGCAAGCCAGCCCCAGCATCGTGCCCAGCCCGCGAAACCAGCGGGCGCTGCCGATATCCTCGGCCAGATCCGGCGTCAGGTCGTGCGCGCGGCTCCAGTGCTCCACGCGCCGGCACAGATCGGCCCAGCGCCGGGCAAGGCCCGGAAAGCGCGGCGGCGACGGCGGGCGGGAGGAAATCGGCCGAACCGGCGCGCGCGCTTGCTCGGGGGTCGTGACCGGGGCGGAAACCGGCGCGGACGCGGCAGGCGCAAGCGGGCGCGCGCGGCCGAACACCACGCTCCCCGATCCGGCCAATCCCTCGCGCGGACCGAACACTCCGGCTGCTCCTTTCCTGCGCCCGGCCGCGATGATCCGCCGGGAAAGCTCGCCTCAGCCCTGCACCCTCAAGGTAAATACCGCGTTAAACTCTCGTCGGGCGCGGATCACCGGCGGCGGATTATCTGGCAGGGCAGGGATACCGGTTGCGGAACAGGTCGGCCACCGCCGTCGCCACCGTGGTCTGGCCGCGCGCGCCGACGGGGTAGGTCCGCATCTGGCCGATCACGTCATCGCTGTTGAACGGCGCGCGGCCGGCGGGCGGGCAACTGCTGGGGCGGCCGGCGGCCTGTTCCCCGCGCAGGCGCGAGCGATAGGCCTGCGCGGCCCCGGTCACTTCGCCCTTGAGCAGCGAATAGTCCGACGACATCAGCGCCAGCGGCCCCCTGGAGCGCAGCGCATCGGCCTTGGCCAGAAACGTGGCCACGGTCATGTCGCCCGGCGCGGCCGCCACGGGCATGGCAAGGCTCAGCATGCCGGCTGTGGCGGCAATGGCGATAGGCTTCATGGCTCCCGTCCCTTTCCTTGAGCGGCCGCCTCATCGGGTTCGGCGCAAATCGACGGCGCGGACGGTAGTCACTCGCGCGGGACTTGGCTATTCCTTCACGCAACGACGGGGGCAGCATGAACGAGAAAGTGCCGGCAAGCGCGGCGGACGATGGCCATACCCACGAAACCGCGTGCCTGAACTGCGGAACGACGCTGGTCGGCAGCCATTGCCACGCCTGCGGGCAGGCGGCGCACGTCCACCGCACGCTGGGCGCGTTCTTTCACGATCTGCTGCACGGCGTGTTTCATTTCGAGGGCAGGATCTGGCGCACGCTGCCGATGCTGGCGTGGCGGCCAGGCGATCTCACCCGCCGCTATGTCGCGGGGGAGCGCGCGCGCTTCGTCTCCCCGCTGGCGCTGTTCCTGTTCGCCGTGTTCCTGATGTTCGCGGTGATGAAGCAGACCGCCGGAGAAATCACGCCACAGACGAAGATCGACGCCGACGGCAAGGCGCAGGTCGTCGGCAACGGCGAGATCAACTCCGTTTCCAGCGACGTGCCGGTGATCGATCACGCTCTGCAGAAGTTCAAGGCCAACCCCGGCCTAGCGCTCTACAAGGTGCAGACGTACGCCTACAAGTACAGCTGGCTGCTGATCCCGATCTCGGTGCCGTTCGTGTGGCTGCTGTTTCCGTTCAGCCGGCGCTTCTATCTGTACGATCACACCGTGTTCGTGACTTATTCGATCAGTTTCATGACCATTCTGGCCACGGTGCTGATGCTGGCCAGTCTGGCGCATCTGCCGGGGCTGGCAATCGTGGCACTATTGGTGCCGCCGCTCCACCTCTACCGGCAGGTGCGCGGAGCCTATGGCGTTTCGCGGTTCGGCGCGCTGTGGCGCACGCTGGCGCTCGGCATCGTCGCCTTTGCCGCGCTGGCGCTGTTCGCCCTGTTCGTTCTGGCCGAAACCGGCGCCTGAGCCTTTCCGCAGCGCGGCGTCAGCAATCCAGCACGTAAGGCCCGATCCCGCGCGCTTCCAGCGCGGCATGGGCATCGGCGGCGCGCGCCAGCGGGAAGCGCCCGCCGATCGCCAGCGGCAGCGCGCCCGAAGCCATGGCATCGAACAGCGCGGCCGATGCCGCGACCAGCTTCTCGCGCGTGCCGACATAGGCCCAGAGGAACGGCCGCGTCAGCGAGAGCGACTTCGCGCCAAGCCGGGAAATGTCGAGCGGCGGGATAGTGCCCGAAGCCTGCCCGTAATTGACCAGGTGCCCGCGCGTTGCCAGCACCGCCAGCGATCCGTCGAACGTATCCTTGCCCACCGCGTCGTAGGCCACTTCCACGCCCGCACCGCCGGTCAGCTCCATCACGCGGGCGACCACGTCCTCCTCGCGATAGCGGATCACCGCGTCGCAGCCGGCGACCTCGGCCAGCGCGACCTTCTCCGGCGAACCCGCGGTGCCGATCACAGTTGCGCCGCGCAACTTCGCCATGCGCGCGACCAGCTGGCCCACGCCGCCGCCCGCCGCCTGCACCAGCACGTTCGCGCCGGGCGACACGGGATGGACATCGGCGACCAGGGCCTGCGCGGTCAGCCCTTTGAGATACCACGCCGCCGCCACGGCATCGTCCACGCCATCGGGCACGGGCACCGCCAGCGCGGCATCGACCACGCGGGCGCGGGCATAGCCGCCGTACTTGCGCTCGATATAGGCCACGCGGTCGCCAGGCGCGAAACCGGTCACGCCCTCGCCCAGGGCCTCGACCACGCCCACGCCTTCCAGCCCCGGAACGCCGGGCAGCGCCAGCGTGCGGTACGATCCCGAACGGACGTAGATATCGTGGAAGTTCACGCCGGCGGCGGTCTGCCGGACCAGCAGTTCGCCCGGACCGGGGGCCGGCAGCGGCACCTCCTCCAGCACCAGGGCCTCGGGGCCGCCATAGGCGCGGATCACGATCGCTTGGGTGGTCTGGGTCATGGAACGGGCCTCACCATGGGAAGGGAAGGACTGGATTGAGCAGATCCCGCTCATCCTGAGCTTGTCGAAGGACGCGCGATACGGTTCGATCTTGACGCGGTTTACCGTGCGCCGGGCAAGCGCCGCGCGCGTCCTTCGACAGGCTCAGGACGAACGGAGGGTTGGTCGTCGGACCCAAGGCCGCGAGAACGGGACGGCGTATCCGCCTTCACGCCCCCTGCGGCTGCGCCCCCGCACCGCCGCCCGAGAAGCGGCGGCCCGCGCGCGGCACGGCCGATCCTTGCGAGGCGACCGGGCGATAGCTGCCGGCGGGCGCATCGGGCCGGTCGATCTTGCCGGTTTCGAGCAGCACCTTGATCTCGTCGCCGGTCAGCGTCTCGTATTCGAGCAGCGCGTTGGCGAGCAGGTGGAGCTTTTCCTCGTTGGTCTTGAGAATATCGACCGCGCGGGCATGTGCGCCATCGACCAGACCCCGAATTTCGCTGTCGATCAGCTTGTTGGTCTCGTCCGACATCATCGTGCGCTGCGTGCCCCCCATGCCGAGATAGCCTTCCTGGCTGTCTTCGTACTGCAGCGGTCCCAGCTTGTCCGACATGCCCCACTTGGTGACCATGCTGCGCGCCAGCGACGTGGCGTACTGGATGTCCGAAGAGGCACCCGAGGAGACCTTGTCGTAGCCGAAGATGATCTCCTCGGCCACGCGGCCGCCCATCGAGACCGAGAGGTTCGCGTGCATCTTGTCGCGGTGGTACGAGTACGAATCGCGCTCGGGCAGGCGCATGACCATGCCCAGCGCACGGCCGCGCGGGATGATCGTGGCCTTGTGGATCGGGTCGCTGGCCGGCTCGTTGACCGAGACGATGGCGTGGCCGGCCTCGTGATAGGCGGTCATCTTCTTCTCGTCGTCGGTCATGACCATGCTGCGGCGCTCGGCGCCCATCATGACCTTGTCCTTGGCGTCCTCGAATTCCTGCATGGCGACCAGGCGCTTGTTGCGCCGCGCGGCCAGCAACGCCGCCTCGTTGACGAGGTTGGCGAGGTCCGCGCCCGAGAAACCGGGCGTGCCGCGCGCGATCACGCGGGCGTTGACGTCGGGCGCCAGCGGCACCTTCTTCATGTGAACCGAGAGAATCTTCTCGCGGCCTTCGATATCGGGGATCGGCACCACAACCTGCCGGTCGAAACGGCCGGGGCGCAGCAGCGCCGGATCGAGCACGTCGGGCCGGTTGGTGGCAGCGATGATGATGATGCCCTCGTTGGCCTCGAACCCGTCCATCTCGACCAGAAGCTGGTTCAGCGTCTGTTCGCGCTCGTCGTTCGAATTGCCGAGGCCATGGCCGCGATGGCGGCCGACGGCGTCGATTTCGTCGATGAAGACGATGCACGGCGCGTTCTTCTTGGCCTGTTCGAACATGTCGCGCACGCGGCTGGCGCCGACGCCGACGAACATCTCGACGAAGTCCGAACCGGAAATGGTGAAGAAGGGCACGCCCGCCTCGCCCGCGATCGCGCGCGCCAGCAGGGTCTTGCCCGTGCCGGGCGAGCCGACCAGCAGCGCGCCCTTGGGAATCTGGCCACCGAGCTTGGAAAAGCGGCTGGGGTCGCGCAGGAATTCGACGATTTCCTGCAGTTCCTCGCGCGCCTCGTCGATGCCGGCCACGTCATCGAAGGTGACCCGGCCCGAACGCTCGGTCAGCATCTTGGCCTTGGACTTGCCGAAGCCCATCGCGCCCGATCCGCCGCCCTTCTGCACCTGGCGCAGCGCGAAGAACGCCACGCCCAGGATCAGCAGGAACGGCAGCGACTGGGCCAGGATATAGAGCAGCAGGTTGGGTTCTTCCTGCGCCTTGCCGGCGTATTGCACGCCGTTGTCCTGCAGCAGCTTGGGCAGGTCGTTGTCGCCCGGAACCGGGATGGTCGCGAACTGCTGGTCGTTCTTGAGCGTACCGGTGATGCGGTCCTGCCCGATCTGCACCTCGCGCACCGCGCCTTCGGCCACACGCGCGCGGAAATCGGAATAGCGGATCAGCGTGCCGCCGCTGTCGGTCCGCGCGCCGAACATCGACACCACGAGCAGGAGCGCCAGGAAAATGCCGCCCCAGACAAGGAGGCTCTTGATCCACGGATTACCCTGCGGCTGGTCGTCGTTCATCGCAATGCCTTCGAATGGGCGGACTCGTCCCGCCTGCGCTCCCGTCAATGTAGGAGCGCGAGGGTGAATAGCAATATAACCGAAGGTCCGAATTTCCGGTAGTCGCCTGCCCGCCCTTCGTCGCCCGGCTTACTGCGAAGGCTGCAGCTTGGTGTTCAGCACCCAGCCCACGTTGTCGTTCTCGTCGGCCACTTCCCACCACAGGCCCTGCTTGTTGCCGGTGGGGAACACGATCGAGCCGGGGGGAAGCGTGCGGACGACCGCGCCCGCCGCCGCCGGCGTGCGCCGCATCGTGACCGGAGCAAACGCGGTGAAGCTGCGCGTCGGCGCGGCCTCGGCCGTTCCCGCTGACCCGGCCTGGACGCCGCCCAGTTCGGTCACCAGCTTGCTGTAGGCATCGATGAACGCCAGCGTGACGATCCGGCCGATATCGGTGTTGTCGTACCCGCCGCCGACCACGCCCGCGCCCACGCCGCCGAAGAAGCCACCGCCGGCACCGAAGCTGATGTCGTTCTTCGCCGCATAGCCTTCGACCGTGGCGATGGTTTCGGTGGTGCGGACATTGGTGACCGACAGCACCGTATTGGCTTCCAGCTTCCGGCTCTTGATGCCGCCCAGCAAGCCGCCGACCGCTCCGCCGAACAGGCCGCCGACCGCGCCTGCCGCGCCGCTGCCCTGCGAATTGCGGTTGGCGCCCTGCACTTCGGCGACCAGCACGTAATCCGCCGCGCGGATCTGGTTCTGGCCGACGTTCGATCCGCGCTGGTGGCCCAGGTTGGCGCCGATGTCGCGCTCGCGCTGCGCCGCGCTCAACCCGGTGCCGCGATCGACCAGGTTGAAGCAGCCCGAACGCTGCACGATCACTTTCAGCAGCTTCTGCGGCGGCGCCAGGTTGTACTGCGTCCAGCCATAGGGATCATCGCCATCGACGATCGAGATCGTGCCCAGCTTGCGCGCGCAATGCGGCACGTCGTTCGCCGCCTGCCGCTGAAGCTGCTCGGCATTGGACGGCTTGGCCTGCTTCGGCTCGGCGTAGGCGGGCGTTGTCAGCAACGACAGCAGGACAACGGACGGAATAAGCTTGTTCATCGAAGGCCCCCGAATCGGAAATCGCAACATGGCCGGTTCATGGACGAAGCAGACCAGCCGATGCTGTGACGCAGATTACTCTCCGACGCATCGGAAAGGCAATTCTCCTTGCGGGAGAGTCATTTATCCCCGCCGCGATGGGGCGCGGCGCGGGTGAAGCGACACTCCGCGCCCCGGCCTTCACCGCGCACGCCGGCCAGCGTGGCGATTCCCCCTGCTTCCAGCGCATCGTGCCAGCGAGCCAGTTCCGGTCCGCGCGGCTGCCCCGCGCCCAGTTCCGCGACGATCCGTTCCAGCACGCGCAGGGCCACCGCGCGCGGGACCGCCATCGTCCAGACCAGACCGTCCGCATCCCGCCGCGCGGTGGCGAAGGCGCGCTCCGCCATCCATTCGATAGCCGCGTCGGCATCAGCCAGATGCGCCATGCTGTCGATCAGCCCGTCGACGTCCAGCCCGCCGCCCGAGGCCAGGGCAGCGCGCACGCGCACCCGTTCGAAGCGGGGGTCGCGGTTCGAGGGATCATCGGCGGGCGTGATTCCGGCGGCAGCGACCAGCGTGGCAAGCTCCACCCGGCGCCAGCCGAGCAGGGGCCGCAGCAGGGGCACGTCCGGATGGCCCGGCACCGCCGCCCGCGCGCGCATCCCGGCCAGGCCGCGCACGCCCGCCCCCCGGTTCAGCCGCATGACGAAGGTTTCGGCCTGATCGTCGGCATGGTGCGCGGTGACCAGCGCGCCCAGCCCCTCAGCCCGCAGCCAGTCCCCCAGCGCGGCATAGCGCGCCGTCCGCGCCCGTGCCTGCACCCCCGCGCCGCCCGGCAGCGCCAGGGTGATCGTGCAATGGGCGACGCCGCGTTCCCGGCACAGCCGTGCGACCATCCCGGCTTCGCCCGCACTTTCGGCGCGCAGGCCGTGATCGACGGTAGCGACCGCGAAACGCCCCGGCAGCACCGCGCTGGCCAGCAGCATCAGGGCAACGCTGTCCGGCCCGCCCGAAACCGCGAGCCCGACGGGCGTCGCCTCGGGCCAGAGCCGCTCCCAGACGCCCGAAAAGCGGGTCAGCGCCGCGTCAATCGCACTTCACCCCCCGCGTGGCGGCCTCGTACTGCGTCTTGAGCCGGCCTTCGACATCCTGCGGATAGGTCGCGCGGAATTCCTGGAACGCGCCGCAGGCCCGCTTGGTATCCTTGATCCGCGTCATCGCCACGCCCAGGTAGAGCAGGCTGTCAGACGCGCGATCGCCCTTCTTGTCGGCCAGGTAGTTCTGCAGGAAGAACTGCGCCGCCGTGCCCGGCTTGCCATCGTCCAGCCACGCGCGGCCGAGCAGATTGCGGGCATAGCTGATCCGCTTGTGACGCGGATATTGGTCCACCACCTTCTGCAGCTGCTGCGCCGCTTCCGGATAGAACTTCGCTTCCCACAGGCGATAGCCGTAAAGGTATTCGTCCTCGCCCGCATCGTTGGACTTGGGCTTTTCGATCGCCCGTACCGCCGCGACGCGATCGGCCGACGGAGTCGCCTGCGTCGGGGTGGCCGCAGGAGCGGGCGTGGCGGCCGGCTTGGCGGCGGGCTTTGTCGTCACCGGCGGGAGGGTAACCGCGCCTGCCGGCGTTGCCGGCGTCGACGCGGCCGCTTCCGGTGCCGGGCTGGGTGCGGGGGCCGGCTCCAGCGCGGTCAGGCGCGCTTCCAGCTTGCCCATCCGGTTCTGGTTTTCCTCGGTCTGGGCGGTCAGGCGCTGCAACTGCTGCTCCACCGCGTCCATGCGGCTGAGCAGGTCCGTCACCGCGCCGGCGGCGGGCGTGCCGACGGCAGCGGGGGCGGGCGTGGTGGCGGCGGTGATTTCAGGCGCGAAGGTCTTGCCCGCGCCATCGGGGAACACCTTGCGCTGCACCGCGCGCAATTCCGTCTCGACGCGCTTCAGGCGGTTCTCGACGGTTTCCTGCGCCTGCGCGACGGCGAGGCTTGGCGCCACGGTGGCCATCGCGAGCAAGGCCAGCGCCACCAGCGAACCACGGCTGCGGAACTTCGTCTTCATCGTCACTCCCGTCTGTCCGCCCGGCCACATGCCGGGAAAACGCGCGCGTCACGCGCAACAACCCCCTGCGGATGGCGTCACGCCGCCAGAACGCGGCCCGCCGTTATCGCGTGTTGCCTCAGGCCGCTCTCGAAGTCGAGCGGGTCCGCGCAATCAAGGGGTGGGTAACGCCGCCGAAGACGCGGCAGCGGCGGCCGGCGTTTCGGCCGGCACGATCGCGGCGGGCGCCGCGCGCTCCGCCCGGCCATTGCCCGCCGCAGGGCGCG
>NZ_RQSI01000018.1:0-91413 GCF_003856955.1 Novosphingobium sp. LASN5T | reverse complement strand
CCTCCTCAGCTGGTCCAGGGACCGCCGAGGTTCGCAACCAATAAAATGCGCAGCAACTGCGCCCACTATCACGGGAATTCGGTGGCTACGCCGCGTTCCTGCGCATTACCGCGACCTCGCGATAAGCGATCTTATGCGCAGCTGCGCATAAGATCGTCCAGGCTTCTGCATAGGCATCGTAGACCGCGATCTGATCCTCGGTCAGGCAATGCTCGAGGATCTCATACTCGACACCGGCGAACGAAAGGGCCCGGGCCGTGTAGAGGCCGAGCGACTTGAGGTCCCGCGCGACGAGTTCCATCGCGGCGATGCCGCCGTCGCGAATGTCGGCAACGAAGGCCTCGCGATTGGCGAAGGCGGTCTCCGGACCCCAGAGCCCGAGGCGCGTCGCATAGGCCAGGTTGTTGACGTCGGACGCACCGGTTGCCGAGGCGTACAGCACGCGCGCCCGGGGCAGGAGGTTCTGCAGACGCACCCCGGCAATGCCTTGCTCCGATCCCTTGACCTTGCCCCGCGATCCTTCACCGCCGGCAGCGTTGGCCATGGCGTGCGCTTCGTCGAACACGATCACGCCGTCGAAATCCTCACCGGCCCAGGCGAGGATCTGGTCAAGGCGCGTTGCGTCGTTTCGACCCGAACGCAAGGTCGGATAGGTCACGAAGAGGATCCCCTCGCGCATCGCGATGGAGGTGCCGAGTTTCCAGGACGCCAGAGGTTGGATGTCAATCGGGAGGCCGCCAAGCGCAGCCCAGTCGCGCCGGGCATCTTCGAGCAACGCCTCGTTCTTCGAAATCCAGATATGGCGGCGTTCGCCGTGCACCCAGCGATCGAGAATGACGCTTGCGACCTGGCGGCCTTTACCAGCGCCGGTGCCATCCCCAAGGAAATAGCCCTGCCGGTAGGTATGTCCTTCCGCCGAAGCCTTGAGCGAACAGCCCTTGTCCTCGGGCTCGAACCGGCCGGGAAGATCGCGGCCGTGAGCGCTGGCGGCGTAGATTAGGGTCTCTGCCTGGGCATTCGATAGCAACCCTTTGGCGATAAGTCCGTCAGGCAGCTGCGGCACCGCGTCCGGCTTGGGTGCAGCGATCGACCCCATTGCGACTGACTCAACGAGGGGCGTCGGATGCTCGGCCGCGCCATCGATGACGATCCTGCTCGGGCGGTAGGGCAGATAGTGGCCAACCTGAGGGGCAAGCCACGCAGGGGTTTCGAGCGACTGATAGGTGAGCGACCCGATGGCGGAGGCTGGGGGCGTGATCCTGGCTGGTGTCGGCAGCGGCCTGCGCGGCACCGCCACCAGGCGAAACGGCGCACGAGCCGGGAGGCTCGATTGCTCGGGAACGGCATCCAAGATGGCGCGATCCGGCAAGGCATCGACAATATCGACCAGCTGGCGAAAGTCGTTTGTGCGGATGGCGACAGGCTCATTGGAGTCTTCCACCTTGTCGAAGACCAACAGCCGCGTGGTAATGCCGGTGCCCTGCCTGACGAACGCGCGTTCGACGGCGGCATTGAGCCTCAGCGAAACTGGCCCTTTCGCCCCGGCCAAAAACCGCACGCAGTCGAACCATTCAGGCATGATCGCGACAAGCCGCCCCCCGGACGCCAGACGGTTCCAGGCCGATCGCAGATGCCTCGCCCAAGTGCGGCCATCGTGGCCCCGCTCGATCCCGTGAGAATAGGGCGGGTTCATCAGCACGACGCTGGGGCTGATGGCCGGATCGAGCAATTCGTCGATCAGCTCGGCATCATGTCCAGTCACGCGGGCATCCGGGAATACCGCAGTCAGGCAGTCGCGGCGCAGCGGTGAAATTTCGTTCAGGACTAGGCGGGTGCCGGCTTTGGCGGCCCAGACCGCAAGCATCCCCGTTCCGGCCGAGGGTTCGAGCACGCGCTCGTCGGTACCCAGCGCGCAAGCCCGTGCGGCGAGCCAAGCAAGCCGCGGCGGCGTTGCAAACTGCTGCCATTCGATCTGCTCGTCGCTGCGATTGGTCTGGGTCGGAACTCGGGCAGCGAGGCCGCAGAAGAACTGATCCGCCTCGTCGATCGGGCTTGTGAGCTGGATCTGATCTGATGCTTGCAGGTGTTGAACCTGCGCCAACTCAAGCGCAGCGTGCGCATCACGGACTGACCATGCCCCGAGTGCATCGGTTCCGCCGAAGTGGTCCGTCATGATGCGGTTGATGTCGCTACGCGAAATCGCGCTGCCTGCTGCCAATTGCAACGCCATTGCTTTGGCTGCCGTCACGACAAGCGGCGGAGATGGTGGATCGAATGCGAAGGCGAGGGAAGAGTTGGACATGGGAAACCTCCTGACGAGGTCCTGCGTCTCGCAGGCCTCAATCAGCCGAAGGCCCCCTCCCCTCTGGCATGCTGATCAGGTTTCGCGAGCGAGCCTTGCCTTGAGTTCGTCATTCCAGTCGAAACCGGCGGACGCTGGCGCTCGCGACTGGATCACCCGGCATGACGCAGAATATGCCTTTAGGGCGCGCTGATTTGCGAGCTCGCCCCCTCGATCATTATCGATGAACAAATGAAGCTCGCGCACACTCTCCGGGATCGCGACGAGGCCGAACCGCTCGTTACCAAGCGTTGCCCAACAAGGGACGCCAAACATCTGCGTGGCTGACAGGGCGCTTTCGATACCTTCGGCAAGGCCCAACCGGCCTGCGGCCGGGGGGGCAAGTCTGACTGCACCACAGCCGAGACTTCCCAGTGCACGCTTGGGCCGATCGAAACCGGCGAGCTTTGCGTTCGGCGCGTCGAGAAATGTCCTGTGTATCGCGATTATGCCGATGTCAGTCGTGACCGCCGCCAACATGGCCGGCAGGAATTGGACAGCCCCGCGCGGCCCGAGGGGCGTTCGCTCGAGATAACGGAGCTGATCAGAGGCACGCAGGATCCCGCGCTGCGCGAGGTATCCTTCGGCAGGGCCGTCGGAGATCGCCGTCGCCGAGTGCCACAAACGCCGCGCGTTGGAAATGAAGGTCCTTTTTTCCTGTCGATTAGCGGTCACGGCACCAGAGCCATCAAACAGATCACGGCTGCGAACACCTTGGCGGTCGAGTGCGGCAATCACCTCATCATTCGAGCATCCCGCGAAGCAATGAAAAAGGATCGCTTTGCGCCCCAGTGTCACGCTAAGTGAGGGAGTGCGGTCGTCGTGCGCGGGGCAGCAGCACATGCCTTTGCCCCGACTCCATGTACCCTGAAGGCTTTCGACGATCGTGCGGGCGCGGCGTTCGAGTTGATGAACTTTGTCTAACGGGGGCATCGACCTTCTCCGGTTGAGGTGCCCTCCCCGCGCAGCCTCCGCTCTGCACTCGCGTCAATCCAATTTTCCTACATCGCTTGTTCTTTATATGTTCTAACTCGATTCGACTAGACAAGGATCGAGAAATGACAATCAGAACTCTCTTGATCGCAGGCATCGCGATCACTTCTGCTATCCCGGCCGGTGCTCAGGACATAGCAGCGCCAGCCACGAACGGCGCTGCGGCGATCCCATCCGAAGGCATTCGGATTGCGGAAGCATCAAACGGCTTTCAACTGGTCGAGCATGGGCTCTGGCGTTCCTCGCAGACCGCCCCAGCACCGCGCCTGTCAGTGACAGACGATGGCCGGGTCAACCTGCCATACAGATACGAACCCAATGCCAAGCCGGCCCGATCCGGGTTTCGGCGAGCAACCTACTTGCCTCACATCTATGCTGCGGAGGCGAAGTACTCATTGCCCGCGGGCCTGCTTGATGCGCTCGTATGGACAGAATCTCGTTACAACCCTTTCGCTGTCAGTCCTGCCGGTGCCGCGGGCCTTGGGCAGCTGATGCCCGCTACGGCAAAAGAGCTTGGGGTCTCCAATCGCTTCGATCCAATGGCCAACATCTTCGGCGCAGCGCGATACCTGCGGCAGATGCTCGACAGGTTTGGCGTGGTCCACCTCGCGGTAGCTGCGTACAATGCAGGTCCCGGCGCCGTTGAGCGTGCTGGCGGTATACCGCGGAATGGCGAGACGCCGGGATATGTACGCAATGTGCTGCAAAGCTGGAGGTTCTAGCCCACTGAGTATTCGCCGCCGCCAGCATCAGGGTGCGCGCGTGGTAATACGTCGATTAACGCGACGGATAATCCAGGAGCTTTCGCGGAGCTGGAAAGCTCTCGAACAGCATCTTGGCCCATTCCTCCGCAATCTCACGGCGGCGGTCAAGAAACGCTGCACGATTGTAGGCCCCTTCCGAACCTGAAACGCCCTCAGGTATATGTGCCAACATCAAATCGATCACATGACGATCACTCGCTGTACCGTTCCGCTCTGCCCATTCGTTCATGATAGTCGAGAACGATGCGCGCCAGCCGTGAGGTACATGTCTGCCCTGATATCCGCACCGATTGTAAAAGTAGCTCAATGTGTTTTCGCTCATTGGGATGCGGGCATTTCTGTTACTCGGAAACACAAGCGGCCCGCGCCCAGTCAGCTGCTTTGCTGCACGAAGCACAGCAACAGCCTCCGGTGCGAGCGGTACAAGGTGCTCGTACCCCTCTTCAATTTTCTTCTCGCTAGAGAGTTTCATGTGCCCGGCGGGTATCCGCCAGATTGCACCTGGACACGGTTCATCGTTGTTCCAATTGATATTTTCAAGTTCCGTCCAAGCCATTGATCGGACTGAGCCAAGCCTTTGGGCAGTCAAGGCTACATATCGCGAAGCCAGTTTCGTAAGCGGCGATGCAAACTCGATCTCTGTCTTGCGGATCATGTCATGCAAGCCGTCCATATCAAGGATTGCAGGTCGCTTTCGGCCGCGCGGAACCGGTTTCAGGGCCTTACCCACCACCGCTGCCGGATCCCTCGTGGAAAGCCCCTCGGCAATAGCATGGACGAAAACAGCCGACATTCTCGTGCGAACGCGGTGCGCAGTTTCGATCGCGCCTCGACGTTCGATTTTCCTCAGGACGGTCAGCACTACCGGCTCATCGATCTCCGACACGGGAAGGACGCCGATCCACGGAAAAACTTCCTTTTCCAGGCTCGAGATTACATCTTTCGAGTGAACTGGTGTCCAACGGTCCTGTTGTAGAGCGAACCAATTCCGAGCTGTCAGCTCAAAGGTGTTTGAAGCAACAACGGTTCTGGCGATCGCAGCCTTCTTCGCCTCAATGCCCGGGTCCTTCCCTTCGGCCAGCAGCTTACGCGCTTCGAGCTTCCGGTCGCGCGCCTGTTTCAATGACATCTCAGGGTAAGCCCCGAGAACGAGCCTCCGTTCCTTGCCCGCAAAACGATACTTCAGGCGCCAGCTCCGCCGACCTGACTTCGCGACAAACAGGTACAGACCCTCGGAATCGGAAAGCTTGTAATCCTTCTCCTTTGCCTTCGCCTGCCGAACCGCCAGTTCACTGAGCATCTGTGCCCCCAATTCTGCCATTCGATGCCCCCAAAAATGCCCCCGATCGATACGGACGCACATGGAAACATCGAAACAAATCAAGAACAATCTATAGTGCAAAATGTCTAAGAATCAAGGAAAACCGGGGATTCTTGGACGCTTGGGGATGAGTGGCTGGCGGAGAGGGTGGGATTCGAACCCACGGTACGGTTGCCCGTACACCGCATTTCGAGTGCGGCGCATTCGACCACTCTGCCACCTCTCCATGAAGCGCCAAGGGACGGTTTAGAAAGCCGCCCGGTCGAGGAAGCGCGCCGTTAGCGCATGGATTGGGGCTTGCCAAGCAGAAAGATGACGCAATGCACAAGGGCTCGCTTGTTTCGCCCTGCGCCGCGCCCTATATTGCTGCCATGCCCCATATTCCCTCCATGGACACGGATCAGGCCCGCTACTTTTCGCAGCAGGCCGGTCGGCATGTTTCGGCGCCTCACGTCGCCACGGCGCGCTTCGCGATCGGTGATGTCGTGAAGCACCGGCTGTTCGATTTCCGCGGCGTGATCTTCGATATCGACCCGGTCTTCGCCAACAGCGACGAATGGTATGAATCCATCCCGGCCGACATGCGCCCGCCGCGCGACCAGCCATTTTATCATCTCCTCGCCGAAAACGAGGAGAGCAGTTACGTGGCCTATGTCAGCCAGCAGAACCTGATGGCCGATCCCGACACCGGACCGGTGGAGCACCCTTCGCTCGACGAGATGTTCGATGGCTATCGCAACGGCCGCTATCGCCTGCGCCGGAGCCTTTCCCACTAAGTGGTTCGACGGGGGCGGGCTGGCGCATCGGCGCCTCGCTCGCGTTCCCCCGTCGACGTCAGCTTTTCAGCTTCCAGCCTGACCGCAGCAGCGCATACGTGACGCCCGCCAGCGCTACGTTCAGCACGCCCAGGCCAATCGCGCCGTGCAGCACGGCAAGGTTGCTGTCGCCAATGTCGCTTTCCCCAAGGAAGCCGAAGCGGAAACCGGAAATCACATAGAAGATCGGATTGACCCGGCTGATCGCCTGGAACGCGGGGGCCAGCCGATCGATCACGTAGAACGTGCCCGAAAGCATCGACATCGGCGTGATGATGAAATTGGTGACCGCCGCGTTGTGATCGAACTTTTCCGCCCACATCGAGGTCAGCACGCCGATGAGCGCCAGCAGCGTTGCGCCCATCAGCCCGAACCACACGATCGCCCAGGGGTGCTTTGCCTCCAGATGCACGCCCGGCCACAGCATCATCGCCGCCGTCACGGCAAGGCCGACCAGGACGGCGCGCGTAACCGCCGCGCCGACCAGCGCCAGCAGCAGTTCTCCTTCGGAAACCGGCGGCATCAGATAGTCGATGATCGTGCCCTGGATCTTGCCGGCAAGGAAGCTGAAGCTCGAATTGGCGAAGGCATTGTTGATCATGCCCATGGCGATCAGGCCCGGCGCCACGAAGCTGGCGAACGGCACGCCCAGCACCACGCGCCCTCCACCGCCAAGGGCGAGCGTGAAGATCGCCAGATACAACAAGGTGGTGACGGCCGGCGCCCAGATCGTCTGGGTCTGCACCTTGAAGAACCGCCGCACCTCCTTCATATAGAGGGTCCACAATCCCAGCCGGTTGAAACCGCGGAAAATCGGTTGCCCAGGTTGCGGAAAGCTGCCGTGATACCGGTTGTCGTCCCCTGCGCGGGACGTGATTTGATCTGCCATGGCAGATGCGGTATCGCGCCAGCCTGCCTCTGACAAGGGCTGGCGGCAACGGCGTGACAAAGCTGGCACGGGGGCGTCCCCGCGTTGGAGAACACGATTGGGCGCCGATGGCGGAAACGCGGATCGCGCAAGGTTTTATACGAAGGATTGGCACGGGCATGAGCTGGACCGAAGAGCGGATCGAGAAGCTGACGAAGATGTGGGAAGGCGGCGCAACCGCCAGCCAGATCGCCGAGGAACTCGGTGGCGTCAGCCGCAATGCCGTGATCGGCAAGGCCCATCGCCTGGGGCTGAAGGCGCGGCCGTCGCCGGTGAAGGCGAATGAAAAGGCCGAGGCTCCTTCGACGCCCAAGGTCGTCCGCCCGGCATCGGCCGAACCGCGTGCCGCCGCGCCGGCGCCGCGCCCCGCTGCCGTCGCTCCGCCCAGCGCTCCCGTCGCCGCAGCCGCTCCGGCTCCGCGTCCTGCGCCAGCCGCGCCCGCCGGTGCCACGCCAGACGCGCCTGCAGCTCCCGCCGCTCCCCAACCACGGATCGTGTCGGTCGGCCCCGGAGGCTTCCTGCGCCAGGGCCCTGGCGATCAGCAGGCCCCGATTCCGCCGGCCCCGCCCCGCCGGCTCGTTCCCGCCCGCCCCAGCCCCGAAGTGGCGGAAAAGACCAGCCTGCTCGACCTGAACGATCGCATCTGCCGCTGGCCAATGGGCCATCCGGGCGAGCCCGATTTCCATTTCTGTGGCGAGAAAGTGAACCCCGGCTTCCCCTATTGCGTCGAGCATTGCGGACGCGCCTATCAGGCGCAGCTTCCGCGTGGGCATCGCCGTCCGCCGCCGCCCATGCCATTCGGCGGTCCGCGGGTGCGCTAACCTTCAGGAACCGCATTCTTCCGATGCGGTGGCGGAATCAGGGAAATCCGCATCGGAGGGATTAACTATAGCGCGATCCCGCCGTCCTGTGGGGCATGACCGATCATGACCCCAGCTTCCCCCGTAAGGCGCGATGGTTGGCCTGGCTTGGCCTTGCCCATGAAGAGCATGCTGATGCTTCCTCGACCGGATCGCACCCGGAAGAAGGCGCGGCGCACTTCTATCGCGATCCGACCCCGCAGGAAGTCTGGCTGCCCGCCAAGCGGCGAATGCTGGGCAAGATCACCGATTTCCTGATCGATCATGATCTCGATGTCCTGCCGTTCACGCTGGGCGTCGCCTATGACTGCGTCACGGGCGCGAGCCCCCGCCTGGCGCAATTGATCCTCGAACGCACCGAAGCCGGTCAGCTGGTGAACCTGCGCTGGCTGGAAGAAGTCGCGCGCGAGCACGACAACGACAAGAGCACCGAAGTGCTCACCTCGCTGATGAACCGTCTCGAGCGGAGCCTCGACGAGCTGGGTGAGACAACGGCGGGCGCGCGGTCGGCGACCAGCGAATACAATAGCGCCCTGCGCGAGCACTTTGACGAACTCGAGGAAGCGAGCGAAACCAACGCCGTCATCTCGCGCCTGGCGAAGCTGACCGAAGCGATGATCGACCGCACGCACCAGATCGAGAAGCAGCTGAGCGAAAGCGAACAGCGCACGCGCGAACTGCAGCGGACGCTGGACGAAACGCGCCAGGTGGCCAATCACGACCACTTGACCGGCCTGCCCAATCGCCGCGCGTTCGAACATCTCCTGGAGCGCGAATATCGCGAAGCGCTGGCATCCGGCGAGGCGCTGGCCATCGCCTTCTGCGACATCGACCACTTCAAGCGGATAAACGACGTACACGGCCACCCGGCCGGAGATCGCGTGCTGAAGTTCGTCGCGGAATCGCTCGACAAGATTTCGGATGCGCGCTGCTATGTCGCGCGGCACGGCGGCGAGGAATTCGCGGTGCTGTTCCGCGGCATCACGGTGGAAAAGGCCTTCAGGAAACTCGACGCGACGCGTGAGGAAATCGCGCAGCGCCGGCTCGTCAACCGCGTTACCGACCTGCCCTTCGGCAGCGTGACCTTCTCCGCCGGCTTGGCGGACCTGTTCTCCTACGCCGACAAGAGCGCGGCGCTGAAGGCAGCCGACGAAGCGCTCTATGTCGCCAAGGAAAGCGGTCGCAACCAGATCGTCATCGCGCGCGGCGGCGGCCACGGGTTCGAAGCCGCGGCCTGACGATCGGCTTCAGCCGGAAGGACAAGGGGCGTTCAACGGCGACGGCATCTTTGTGCCAAATCGTGTCTGGTTAACATCAAATTGTGTCTCGCGTTTGCAACAGGTTGCCACGAGCTTCACGCGCAACGGTCTTTTGCGTTGCAAAATTGCCGTCTTTCCCAGCAAAATCATATATCCAAAGTTTCAGAGGCAACCATGAAAACCCATCTCAACGCCCTGGCCAGTGGACTGGCCCGGTCCGCCATTGCTGCCGCCTTGCTGGCTCCCGCTGCCGCGTTTGCGCAGGAGGCGCCACAGACGGCGGCCGAAAACGGTGCAACCGAAGCGGCCCAGCCGGAAATCGTGGTGACCGGATCGCGCCTGCGCCGCACGACGGACTACGCGACCGCCAGCCCTACCGTATCGCTCGGCTCGCAACTCCTGCAGCAGTCCGGCACCACCAACCTCACCGACTTCCTCACCGGCCTGCCCGCGCTGGTTGGCTCGTCGACGTCGCGCGACAACTCGGGCGATCGCGCCGGCATCGGCACGACCGGTCTCAACCTGCTCAACTTGCGCAATCTGGGTGTCGATCGCACGCTGGTGCTGGTTGACGGCCGCCGCCATGTCTCGGGCCTCGAAGGTTCGCAGGCGGTAGACATTAACACCATTCCCGAAGACCTGATCGATCGGATCGACGTGCTCACCGGCGGCGCTTCCGCCGTCTATGGCGCCGATGGCGTCACCGGCGTGGTCAACTTCGTGCTCAAGAAGAACTTCGAGGGCATCACCGCGCGCGCGCAGGCCGGCATCAGCAAATACGGCGATGCCGGAAACAGGCTGATCGGCATCACGGCTGGCCACAATTTCGCGGGCGGACGTGGCAATATCTCGATCGCCTACGAATATGGCGGAGAGGATCGGCTGAATTCCCGACAGCGGCCCGAACTGAGCGGCACGGATGCCGTGAGCTTCGTGCGCAATCCCAACTACGTGGCGGGCCAGCCTGGCTCCTACTCCCGCATACCAATGAAGGATGTCCGCTATCAGTGGACCGCCCGCGGCGGGGCGGTGGATGTCGATTTCGATGGCGTTCCCGACTTCAACGGCGATGGACGGCCCTACAATCTCGGAACCGCAATTCCCGGCGGCTATTCGGTCGGCAGCGACGACACGCTGGTTTCCGACTATCGCAACGACCTGCGCCCTTCCACCAACCGCCACGTCGTCAACCTGCTCGGCCACTTCGACGTGTCCGACAAGCTGCAACTGTTCGGCGAGGTCAAGTACGCCAACGTCAAGGCCTATTCGCTGGCCCAGCCTACGTTCGACTATTACCTGTTCGTGCCGGAGGACAACCCCTACATCCCGGCCGCGATCAAGTCGGCGATCGATCCGGCAAACGGCGGCGTGCTCGTCACGCGCGACAATTTCGACCTTGGCCAGCGCGGCGAAAGCATCAAGCGCGAAACCTGGCGGACCGTGGTCGGCGCGCGGGGCGATCTGAACGAAAGCCTGCACTACGAAGTCAGCTATGTCTTCGGGCAGACCAACGTTACCAACCATTACGTCAACGATCGGTACACCGACCGGTTCATGGCCGCGATCGATGCCGTGGACGACGGCACCGGCAAGATCACCTGCCGGGTCAATCTCGATCCTACGGCGGCGCCGGCCATCACGTTCAAGCCCGGCGCATGCGTACCGTTCAACCTGTTCGGCGAAGGCAAGTCCTCGCAGGCCGCGCTGGATTTCATCCACGCCAATACCACCGAGCATTCGCGCATCACGCAGCATGTGGTGAACGGCTTCGTCAGTGGCGATACGCGCAGCTTCTTCTCGCTTCCGGGCGGCCCGGTCGGCTTCGTGCTGGGCGGCGAATACCGCAAGGAAAGCTCGCGCTTCGACCCCGATCCGCTGGAAGTGCAGGGCCTGACGTTCTCGAACGTGCTGAACCCCAGCCGCGGATCGTTCGACGTGAAGGAAGGCTTCGCGGAAATCGATGTTCCGGTGTTCAAGGACCGGCCCTTCTTCCAGACGCTCGATTTCAGCGCGGCGGTGCGCCTGTCGGACTATTCGTCGATCGGGCACACCACCACCTGGAAGTTCGACGGCAACTGGGCACCGGTGCGCGACATCCGCTTCCGCGGTACCATCTCGCAAGCCGTTCGCGCGCCGAACATCTCGGAACTCTACGGCGCATCATCGCAGACTTTCGCGTTCTTCGATGATCCCTGCATCGTCGCCAACCGTTCGGCGGGCACGTCAAGCCGCGCGGCCAACTGCCAGGCTATCCTGTCGCAAGCCGGGCTGACGCCGGCGCAGATCGCCGCGTTCGATGATACGCGATCGACCAACATCGCGGGAACGCAGGGTGGCAACTCGGGCCTGCGTGCTGAAGTCGCGCGGACGTGGACGGCCGGTGTCGTGCTGACTCCGCGCTTCGTGCCGGGCCTGCAGGTGTCGTTCGACTGGTACGACATCAAGCTGAAGCAAGCGATCAACACGGTCGAAGCGCAGCAGCTTGCCGAACTGTGCGTCGACCAGCCGACGATCAACAACCAGTTCTGCTCCGCGATCCATCGCGCCAGCGGCACCGGCCTGATCGACGACTTCACGCTGCAGCCCCAGAACGTCGCGAATTTCCGCACTTCCGGCCTCGACGTGAACCTGAATTACCGCTTCGCGGTGAAGAAGATCGGCGCGTTCGAGCTGAAGCTGATCGGCAGCTATCTCAACAAGCTGAGCACCATCGGCACGCCGGGCGCCGAGCCGACCGACGAGCGTGGACAGGCTTACTATTACTCGCCCAAGTACCAGCTCTATGCGAGCGCGACCTATTCCACGGGCCGCTTCGCGTTCAACTACAACATGTCTTGGTGGGACAAGACGCTGCGCTACACGCTGGTGCAGCAGGCAAACAACCCCAACTACGTCGCGCCGGAATACAAGTATTTCAAGCCGCGCGCCGTTCATAACATCTACGCCAGCGTCGATGTGCAGAAGAACTTCCAGTTCTACGGCGGGATCAGCAACCTGTTCAACCAGAAGCCTGACCTCGGATCAATCCTCTATCCGACCGAGGACATCGGCACGTCGTTCTATGCCGGCGCGCGCGTGAAGTTCTGACCATGTCCGGGGAGGAGGATGCCCTGCACCACGCAGGGCATCCTTCCCGGGCGGCCTTGCCAAACTGCAGGGGCCGCTCCCCGCATCCGGCCTGTCACGGGCGGCAAACGAAAAAGGCCCCGCCATCGGCGGGGCCTTTTCTTTTCGGTCCGCGGCTGCGGAACGGTATCAGCGCAGCGAGACGACGTTGTCCGAAACGCGCGGATCGCGCCGGTCGCCACGATACTGGCTGGCCATCGGTTCGTCCGACACCTCGAACACCTCGGTCGCGCCGAAGCCGTTAAACGCGGTCTTCATCGCCGCGCCATAAGCCCCGAGCATACCGATCTCGATGTAGTCGCCCGCCTTGATATCCGCCGGCAGTTCGAACGGACCGTCCATGTGGTCCATGTCGTCGCAAGTCGGGCCATAGAAGCTGAACGGCACGAATTCGTCCGAAGCCTCTTCGCGCAGCAGCTTCACCGGAAAGCGCCAGCCGACATGCGCGGCATCGAACAGCGCGCCATAGGCGCCATCGTTGATGTACAGCTCGTCTCCGCGGCGCTTTTCGACGCGCACGATCATCGAGTTGTATTCCGCGCAGAGCGCCCGGCCCGGCTCGCACCACAGTTCGGCCGAATAGGACACCGGCAGCGATTCATACGTGCGGTCGATCACGCCGAAGTAGTCCTCCAGCGGCGGCGGCTCCATGCCCGGATAGATCGACGGGAAACCGCCGCCCACGTCGATGATATCGACGAGGACCGAGGCATCGACGATCGCCGCGCGCGCCTTTTCCAAAGCCTGCACATAGGCATGGGGGCTCATCGCCTGGCTGCCCACGTGGAAGCACACGCCCAGCGAATCCGCCGCCTGGCGCGTGGCCTGGAGCAATTCCGCCGCATCGGCCAGATCACAACCGAACTTCGAGGCAAGGCTCAGTTCCGAATATTCCGACGACACGCGCAGCCGCACGCACAGCGTGAGGTCTTCGGCCGCGTTACCGGCGTCGTCAGCCGTGGCCGCCTTGATCTTCTCCAGTTCCTCGAGCGAATCGAGGCTGAACACGCGCACGCCATGATCGCGATAAGCCTCGCGGATCGCGCCGGGTGCCTTGACCGGATGCATGAAGCACAGCGTGGCTTCGGGCAGCGTCGTGCGCACCAGCCGTGCCTCGGTGATCGAGGCAACGTCATAGTGCGTCACGCCGGTATCCCACAGCACGCGCAGCAGCTCGGGCGAAGGATTCGCCTTCACCGCATAGAGCGACTTGCCCGGAAACTTCTCGACAAAGAAGCGGGCAGCGCGCGCAGCGGCGTGCGGGCGATTCAGAATGGCGGGTTGGTCAGGCGCCGAGGCGCCAACTACAGCCAGTGCGTCAGGATAGATGTGCAACTCAAGGGACCCCCAAACGGAACAGTTGAACAAAGCTGCCTTGCGGTTTGGAAGTCCCCATGGGGCAGCGAGAGGGGGTACATAAGGCTACCGTTGTGAACTTCAAGTGAAAATCTTCGCGCTTCAAATCCTTGTCACTGAACTGAAACACAAGCTGCCGGAATCCAGTGTTTTCAGGGTTTCAGCGCCTGCGCAAGCGCGCGCCAGGCGGGCAGCGAAACGGCGGCGTTGGCGCTGTTCGCGGCCACGGGGTGCGAGGCGAATCGTGCGATCACCATCTCCGCCTCCGGGTCGATCCACAACGTCTGCCCATGGATGCCCCGCGCCGAGAAACAGCCGTGTTCGTCGTGGCTGATCCACCACTGGCTGCGATAGCTCCAACCCGGCAATTCGGGGTAACGCCCGGCGAGGTCGAACTTCGTCGGATCGCCCCCTGCGCGGATGCGCGCGATCACGGCTGGCGGGATCACGCCCGCCCCGCCGGTGCGGATTGCCTCCCCGAACCGTGCCAGGTCTTCCAGCCGCAGGTTGAGCCCTCCCCCGGCGAACGGCGTCCCCACCGGGTCCAGCAGCATGTCCGCGTCGCCCGGCAAGCCCAGCGGCCGCCACAGGCGTTCCGACAGCGTTTCATGCAGGCGCCGGCCCTCGATCCGGGCGATGATCCAGGCGAGGACATCGGTGTTGGCGGTGCGATAGACGAACGCCTCGCCGTGCTGCCCCGCCTTGCGGATGGTGGGCAGGAAATCGGGCAGGCACGAGGGGCCGGCGTAGCCCGCGGGGCGGGGCGTGAGCGCCAGCGCAGCACTGAGCGCGCCGATGCCCGAGGAAGGATCGGCATAATCCTCGGAAAAATCGATCGCGGTCGTCATGTCCAGGATCTGCCGCACCGTGGCATCGGCAAAGCCGCTGCCGGCCAGTTCCGGCACATAGTCCAGCGCGGGAGCGGCGGGATCAAGTCGGCCCTCCTCGATCAGCATCTCGGCCAGCGTACCGACGAAGCTCTTTGTCATGGAAAAGGCGATGTGGCGCGTTTCCGGTCCGGTCACGCCGAACCAGCGTTCGAACACCACCCGGCCGCGATGGAGCACGAGGATGCCATCGGTGAAGGCCTCCAGCAGCGCCTCTCCGATCGTGATCGTTCCCTCGCGCCCCAGCGGCGCGAAGCGCACCCCGTCCAGATCATCATCGACGGCGCGGGGCAGCGGCGTTCCGCCCGCGCCGGCAACGCGCGCGGTCGGCGTGAATTCGCGCATATGGGAAAACGCCCAGCGCGTGGTCGGAAAGCGCATGTGATCGGCGCGCGCGGCCAACAGGCGCTTGTCCGGCGCAGGGGGCGAACCCTGCATCCAGCCCATCGTCATGGGATCGCTGGTGATCGCATCGAGCAGCTTGTCCGGCATTCAACCCTCTCCGTTTTCGTTTTCGGAAAGGAACATGCCCCAGGGTGCCCGTTCAGGCCAGCCCCGCCGATCAGGAAAGCCTGTCGCGAAAATCCTCGTAGGCGAAGCGCCGCACGCATTCGAGCGCGTCGGTTTCGCTGTCCCACAGCCAGATCGATGGCAGCGGCACGCCGTTGAACGTCGTGGTCTTGACCATCGAGTAATGCGCCTGATCGAGAAACGCGAAGCGCGCGCCGGGTTCGGCCCGCACCGGCAGGCAGAAATCGCCGATCACGTCGCCGGCAAGGCACGAAGGACCGCCCAGACGCACGGCCTCTCCTTCCCCGCCTTCGTATTCGTCCGTTGGCCGCTCGCCCAGCATGGCGGGGCGGTAGGGCGCTTCCAGCACGTCGGGCATGTGGCAGGTCGCGGAAATATCGGTGATGGCGATCGGCATCCCGTTCCAGTGGGTATCAAGCACGGTGCCCACGAGGATTCCGGCATCCAGTGCCACCGCCTCGCCCGGTTCGAGATAGATTTCACACCCGGTTTCGGCCTTCACCTGCTGCAGGAACGCCACCAGATCGTCGCGCTGGTAATCGGCGCGGGTGATGTGGTGGCCGCCACCGAAGTTCAGCCATTCAAGGCGCGGGAAGAACCGCTCGATGCGCGGCTTGAGTGCTTCCCAGGTCCGCTGCAGCGGTTCGAAGTCCTGCTCGCACAGCGAATGGAAGTGCAGCCCGGTCACGCCTTCCATGAGCGCGTCGGTCAGTTGATCGACCGGGAAGCCCAGGCGCGAATGCGGCGCGCATGGATCGTAGCGCGGCACTTCGCCTTCGGCGTGGAGCGGGTTGATGCGCAAGGCCACGTCGAAGCGCTCGCCAGCGCTTCGAGCGGCGGCAAGCTCGCCGGAGAAGCGCGCATGCTGGCCCGGCGAATTGAAGATCACATGGTCGGACAGGCGCAGGATCTCGGGCAGGTCCTCCGCCTTGTAGGCCGCGCAATAGGTCGCGATCTCGCCGCTGTAGTGCTCGTCCGCCAGCTTCGCTTCCCACAGGCCGGAGGTGCAGACACCGTCGAGGTACTGGCCGACGATGGGCGCGACGCGCCACATCGAAAACGCCTTGAGCGCCGCCAGAACCTTGATCCCCGCCCGGTCGCGCACGTCGGCCAGCACCGCCAGATTGGCGCGCAGCCGGGCCGCGTCCACGACGAACGCGGGGCTATCGACGCGCGACAGGTCAAAATGGGCGAACGCGCCCGGATCACCGGCTCTGGTTTCCATGGGCAGTCCTTCAGTCGATGCAGAGGCCGGGCTGCGCCTTGCCGTCCCGCACTTCGGCGAAGCAGCCGAACAGCCGGTCATCGGCTTGGCACTTCCCCGAAGCAGGTTCACCGGCGGCGGGCAGTCCGCCCTCGCGATCCGCAATGCAGCGTCCCTGGCAATCGGCCTTATCATGGCAGGCCTTGCCCGCATCGGCATAGCGATGGACGCACAGTTCCGCCCCCATGCGCCCGCGCCGTTCCAGGAACCCGCCACTTGCCGCGCACGACGGGCCGGATTGCGCCACGGGTGCGGAAGACGCCGTCGGCGTCTTGGCCGGCGCGCAGGCCACCAGCGCCTGGCAGGCGACAAGGCTGATCAGCAGGCGGCGCATCAAAATGCCAGCGGTCCTTCGAGTTCCTTCACCTGCCAGGGCAGGCCGTGCTTGTTCAGCATGTCCATGTAGGGATCGGGATCGAACTGTTCCATGTTGAACACGCCCTCGCCCTTCCACACGCCCTGCACCATCAGCGCGGCGCCGATCATCGCCGGCACGCCGGTGGTGTAGCTGACCGCCTGGTTGCCGGTTTCGGCATAGGCGTCCTCGTGGTCGCAGATGTTGTAGATGTAGAAGGTCTTCTCGCCCGAACCGTCCAGCGCCTCGCCCGTGGCGATGTCGCCGATGTTGGTCTTGCCCTTGGTCGTGGAACCAAGGCTCGACGGTTCGGGCAGCACGGCCTTCAGGAACTGGAGCGGGATGATCTCCTTGCCTTCGTAGATCACCGGGTCGATCCGCGTCATGCCCACGTTCTGCAGCACGGTGAGGTGCGTGATATAGGCATCGCCGAAGGTCATCCAGAAGCGCGCGCGCTCCATTTCCGGAATGAACTTCGCCAGGCTTTCCAGCTCCTCGTGGTACATCAGGTACATGTTCTTCGGGCCGACCGCCTCGAAATCGAAGGTCTGCTTCACCGACATCGCCGGGGTTTCCACCCAGTCGCCGTTCTCCCAGTGGCGCGCCGGCGCGGTCACTTCGCGGATGTTGATTTCCGGGTTGAAGTTGGTGGCGAAGTGCTGGCCATGATCGCCGCCGTTGCAATCGAGAATGTCGAGCGTGCGGATGGTCTTGAGCTTGTGCTTCTTGAGCCACATCGCGAATGCGCTGGTCACGCCCGGATCGAAGCCCGAGCCCAGCAGCGCCATCAGGCCCGCGGCCTTGAACTTTTCCTGATAGGCCCACTGCCACTTGTATTCGAACTTCGCTTCCTCGCGCGGTTCGTAGTTGGCGGTGTCCATATAGTTGACGCCGGCGGCAAGGCAGGCGTCCATGATCGCCAGGTCCTGATACGGCAGCGCGAGGTTGACGACGAGGGCGGGCTTGACCTCCCGGATCAGCGCGGTCGTCGCGGCCACGTCGTCGGCATCGATCTGGTAGGTCGCCACGTCGCGCCCGGTACGCTGCTTCACCGAAGCGGCGATCGCATCGCACTTGCTCTTGATGCGGCTGGCGAGAACCACTTCGCCAAAGATATCCGGGTTCATCGCCATCTTGTGGACCGCGACCGAGCCGACGCCGCCTGCGCCGATGACGAGTACTTTAGCCATGGGTTCTCCAAACATTTTCAACCGCCGCGCGGCACGGCGCGGGACATTCATGGCAAGCGCCTTTAGGGGATAGGAATGACAAACCCAAGTCCTCCTTCTTCCTCAGACCCCGCTTCCGTCCGCCGCCCCACCCGCGATGGCGTGCGGCGAGCGAGCGCGAAGATCGCGGACATCCTGCCACAAACCCCGTTGCTGTCGCTGGATGTCAACGGTGTGACAATCTGGTGCAAGGTAGAGAGCCTGCAACCCGTCGGCGCGTTCAAAATCCGCGGTGCGTGGCACCGGATGAGCGATCTGACACCGGAGGAGCGCACACGCGGCGTGGTGGCGGTATCGAGCGGTAACCACGCGCAGGGCGTGGCCTGGGCCGCGCGCAGGCTGGGCGTGGCGGCCACGATCGTGATGCCGTCCGACGCGCCGGGGGTGAAGCTGGAAGCGACGCGGGCATTAGGCGCGCAGATCGTGCTCTACGAACGGATGCGCGAATCGCGCGATGCCATCGCCGCCGATCTCTGCGCCAAGACCGGGGCCGTGCTGGTCCATGCCTATGGCGATCCCTGGGTGATCGAAGGGCAGGGTTCGGCGGGCATCGAACTGGCGGCGCAGATGGAAGCGCGGGCCGGCGGCGCGCCCACGCGGATCGTCTGTCCTTGCGGTGGCGGCGGGCTGACTGCCGGCCTCGCCCTCGCCTGCCCCGATGCGGAAATCGTACCGGTGGAGCCGGAAGGCTGGGACGACGTGACGCGCAGCCTGGCGGCGGGGCATATACTGCCGCTTGACGCCAACCCGCCGCCAACCGCCTGCGACGCCTTGCAGACCCCGGTGACCTTCCCCGTGAATTTCGAGGTGATGACGGCGCGCGGGCTGAAGGGCGTGACCGTGAGCGAGTCCGAGGTGCGCGCCGCGCAACGCCTGGCGTTCACCAAACTGCGACTGGTGATCGAGCCGGGCGGCGCAGCGGCGCTGGCGGCCGTGCTGGCGGACAAGGTGCCGGCCGACGGGCGCACCGCCGTGCTGCTGTCGGGCGGAAACGTCGATCCCGCCTCTTTCCTGCAGGTGATCGCCTCATCCGGCTGAACCGGACCTTCTGCCACAATACCGCAACGTCCGAAGCCTAATCGCGCGTCATCCATTGGCGATGTCCGAGGTTTCGCAATGCTGGAGAGAGCGCGCGCTCATCCGATTACCCGTTCGGTGGTCCGCAAAGGTTCGGGAGTGGCCAACCGCCTGCTGGATCACACGTTTGCCCTCGCGTTTCGGGGCCTCGTCTATGCCCAGATCTGGGAAGATCCCGAAGTGGACATGGAGGCGCTGCAGATTCGCCCCGACAGCCGGATGGTCGCCATCGCCAGCGGCGGCTGCAACGTGCTGTCCTATCTCGTTGCCGATCCGCAGGCGATCACCGCCGTCGATCTCAACACCGCGCATATCGCACTCAACCGGCTCAAGCTCGCCTCGGCCCGGCACCTGCCCAGCCACGCGCTGTTCCGCCGCTTCTTCGCCGATGCCGATAGCCGCGCCAACATCGCCGCCTACCGCGAATGGGTGGCCCCGCACCTCGACGATGTCAGCCGCCGCTACTGGGAAGGCCGCGACCTGACTGGACGCCGCCGCATCGGCGGCTTCAGCAAAGGCATCTACAAGCGCGGGCTGCTCGGCAACTTCATCGGCGTGGCGCACCTTCTGGCGAAGCTGTACCGCATCGACCTTTCGGAAATCCTCGCCGCGCCGACGCTGGAGGAGCAACGCCGCGTGTTCGAGGAAAAGCTGGCCCCGGTGTTCGACCGCCGTTTCGTGCGTTGGCTGACCGACCAGCCGGCCTCGCTGTTCGGCCTTGGTATTCCCCCGGCGCAGTTCGATGCGCTGGCCGGCGACCAACCGATGGCGGCGGTGTTGCGCCAGCGGCTGGAAAAGCTGGCCTGCGGCTTCGCCATCAACGACAACTATTTCGCCTGGCAGGCCTTTTCGCGCGGGTACGGCAAGGCGCCGGAATGTCCGTTGCCACCCTACCTGCAGGAAGCGAACTGGAACGCCGTGCGCCAGCGCGCCGAACGGGTGACGGTGCGCCACGCCAACATGACCGAACACCTGGCGCAGCAGGACGCGGCCTCGCTCGATCGCTACGTGCTGCTCGACGCGCAGGACTGGATGACGGACGGCCAGCTCAACGCGCTGTGGCAAGAAATCACCCGCACCGCCCGCCCCGGCGCGCGCGTGCTGTTCCGCACCGCCGCGGCACCCAGCCTGCTGCCGGGCCGTGTCGATGACGCGCTGCTGGCGCGCTGGCGCTATCACGATGCCCTGTCGCTTGATCTGACCACGCGCGATCGCTCGTCGATCTACGGCGGCGTCCACCTCTACGAACTGGCATGAGCACGATACTCACCCGCCCGGCCACGGAATCGCATGGCGCGTTGATGGATTCGATCTATCGCCGCCAGCGCCACATCTATGACGCGACGCGCAAATACTACCTGTTCGGCCGCGATACGCTGATCGACGGGATGGGCTGCACACCGGGGCAAAGCGTGCTGGAAGTCGGTTGCGGCACCGGGCGCAATCTGGACCGGATCGGATCGCGCTGGCCGTGGGTGCGGCTGCACGGTTTCGACATATCCACGCAGATGCTGGAAACGGCGCAAGCCCGGCTTGGCACCGATGCGCGGCTGGCGCTGGGTGATGCGACCGACTTCGATCCGGCCACCCTGTTCGGCATCGGCCAGTTCGATCATGTGATGATTTCCTTCGCGCTGTCGATGATCCCCGACTGGCGTGCGGCGATCGATCAGGCAGCGCGCGTGCTGGCGCCGGGCGGCAAGCTCCATATCGTCGACTTCGCCGATCTGGAGGGCCTCCCCCGCCCCTTACGCGCCGTGCTCAACGGCTGGCTGGCCCGTTTCCATGTCACGCCCCGGCTCGATCTGGTGGAATCCGCCGAAGCCGTGGCCCACGCGCGCGGCCTTACGGTGCGCTCCCGGCGCGGACCGCTGGGTTACTACCGCATCGTCACGCTGCGCCGGCCAGACACGGACTGACGCCACGGACTGACGCCGCATACCGGTTGCATTTGACAATCGATCCCACTGTCCACAGTCTTCCCTCCAGCAAAGGGTGGAGAGGACAACGATGCAACAGGCGATGCTGGCGCCGGCCGCCGTTCTGGTGGCGTGGTCGCTGATCATGCTCGGATGGGCCGCGGCCACGCGCCTGCCCGCGCTGTCGCGGATCGGCGGCATGGCCAATGCCAAGCCGGGCGGACGCGGGCAGGATCTGGAAGGCGTGCTGCCGCCGGTGGTAAACTGGAAATCGCACAACTACACGCACCTGATGGAACAGCCGACGCTGTTCTACGCGGTGGTGGCGATCCTGGCGATCGCTGGGGCCGACCGGATCGATGTGGGGCTGGCCTGGGGCTATGTCGGCCTGCGCGTGGTGCATTCGCTGTGGCAGGCGACGGTCAACCGGGTTCCGGTGCGCTTCATGCTGTTCAGCCTTTCCACGTTCTGCCTGATCGGCCTTGCGGTCCGGGCCGTGCTGGCAACCGTCGTCATCTGACACGCAAATTCAAAAGAGGGGGAGAATGCCAATGATCGGAATGACCATCCTGAAACCGGTGGTGCTGCTGGCGGCGTGGACCATGGTGATGTGGCTGTGGATGTACGCCAAACGCATCCCGGCGATGAACGCCGCGAAAATCGACAGCGCCAACCTCGTTGGCGGCACCGGCAAGGATCTCGATGCCGTTCTGCCCCCCAACATCCAATGGATCGCCCACAACTACAATCACCTGCACGAAGCACCGACCGTGTTCTACGCGGTGGCGCTGGTGCTGGCGATCACCGGCCACGGCGATGGCCTGAACGCCACGCTGGGCTGGAGCTATGCCGGCCTGCGCGTGGTACACAGCCTTGTGCAGGCAACGGTCAACCGCGTGCTGGTACGGTTTGCGCTGTTCGCGCTGTCGACGTTCGTGCTGATGGCGCTGGTCGTCCACGCCGCGCTGGCGGTGTTCTGACCGCTCAACCCTTGAGGAACAGGCTGGCCAGTTCGACGTGAGTCGACCAGCGGAACTGGCCCACCGGGCGCAGTTCGGCCAGCCTGTATCCCCCGGCGATCAGCGTGGCCGCATCGCGCGCCCAGCTTGCCGGGTTGCAACTGACATAGACCACGCGCGGCACGCGGCTTTCGGCGATCTGCGCCACCTGCTCCCGCGCGCCGGCACGCGGCGGATCAAGCAGCACCGCGCCGAAGCGATCGAGTTCCTCGGCGCGCAGCGGGTTGCGGAACAGATCGCGGTGCAAGGCATGGACCGGCCGCCCGTTCATCCGCGCGGCGGACTGGCAGGCCAGGTGCGCATCGCGCGCGGCTTCGACGGCCAAAACCTTGGTGCCCGGCCCGGCAAGGGCGAAGGCGAAGGTCCCCAACCCGGAAAAGAGATCGGCCACCGTCGGCGCATCGGCCAGCCATGCGCGCGCAGCCGACGCCAGCGCGGCTTCCCCATCCTGCGTGGCTTGAAGGAAGCCGCCCGGCGGCAGCGCGACCGGGGTTCCGCCCAGCGTGATGGTAACCGGCTCCGGCTCCCAGGCCGTCTCCGCGCCATAACCGGAATCGAGCGTGAGGCGCGCAAGGCCATTGTCGCGCGCGAAATCCAGCAGCGCTTCGGTCTGGCGCAGACCTTCGGCGACCAGGCCCTGCAACCCCACCGCAACGCCCTGATCGGCCAGCGCCAGTTCGATATCGACCGCGAGCTTGCGATCGTTCCAGCCTTCGAGCAGCTTGCGCAACGGCGCCACCAGCGCGAACAGTTGCGGTGCCAGCACCGCGCATTCGCGCATGTCCACGATCCGGTGCGATCCCTGTTCGCGGAACCCCAGCACCACGCGCCGGCCGATGGCTTGCGCGTGCAGCGTGGCGCGGCGGCGCGTGTGCGGCGGCGAAAGGTGCGCGGGCAGAACCACATCCGGCTCAAGCCCCTGACCCCGCGCCGCGCCGGCGACGCGATCCTGCACGTAGTCCACCAACGCCTTTTCGGAGAGGTGCTGCAACTGGCAGCCACCGCACGCGGGAAAGTGGCGGCAGGCCGGATCGACATGCTCCGGCCCCCGCGTCAGCGTGCCATCGGCCTCCAGCACGTCGCCCGGAGCGGCCAGCGCCACATAGCGTCCGTCGGCGGTGGCGCCTTCGCCTTTCGCGGCGACGCGGACGATCAAGGCCGGGCCGGTCATGCGATCGCCGCCCGCACCGCCAGCCGCGTCGCGCGGGCCAGATCGAGCGCGGTAAAGGCGGGGCCGGTCAGCCGCGCCGCCTCGCCATGAAGCCACAGCCCCTCCTGCGCGGCGCGCACGGCATCGCCATGCGTGGCCAGCCGGCTCGCGATCATCCCGGCGAGCACGTCACCCGATCCGGCCACCGCCAGCCAGCTCGACGCGCGCGGCGCAAGCGTAACCGAGCCATCGGGGGCCGCAATGAGGCTGTCCGGTCCCTTGAGCAGCACCACGGCGCCACTCGCGTGCGCCAGCGCCCCGGCGCGGTCTCGCCGAAGGGCCGCGCCCGATAAGCCGAAGGTCCGTTCCAGCGCGGCCATCTCGCCCTCGTGCGGCGTCAGTACGCACGCCGCGCACAAGGGCAGGTCCGGCCCCAGCAGCATCAGCGCATCGGCATCGATCACCGTGGGCAATCCGCGCGAAACCACCGCGCTCAAACGCGCGCGGGCGGTCTGCCCCCGGCCCAGCCCCGGCCCGATCAGCAACGCCGCGATGCGTTCATCGGCGATGCCCGTGGCAACGTCTTCCGCGCAGACCAGTTCGGGCGGCACCCCGTCGGGCCGCCAATCGGCCAGCAGGCGCACATAGCCGGCGCCCGCCCGCAGCGCCGCTTCCGCCGACAGCAGAGGCGCGCCGGGCATCTCGCCCGCCACGATGGCCAGCAGGCCGCGCCGGTACTTGTGGGAATCGGCGGGCGGCGCGCGAAACGCGGGCTTGTCCAGCACCGCGGCCGCGCCCGGCACCGCCGCCACGCCGATATCGACCAGCCGCAAATGCCCCATCGTCGCCGCCGCGGGCATCGCAAAATGCGCGTGCTTCCATGCGCCCAGCGCCACGGTCACGTCCCAGTTCGGCAGCCCCTCGTTGAGCGGCCGGCCGCTGTCGCTCTCGACCCCGCTGGGCAGATCGACCGTGATCCGGACGTGATGCGCCGCCGCCAGACGCTGCAACAACGCAAGAAGATCGTCGGGCAGCGCGCGCGTCAGGCCGCTGCCGAACAGGCAATCGACAAATACCTCGCCATGCACGGCCGCGTCCGGCCCCAGCACCATGCCGGTAAACAGGCCACGCGCGTTGCGCGCGGCGTCCGTTCCCGGATCGCGCGCGGCGATCACGGTGACCGGGGTGCCATGCTCCTGCAAATGGCGCGCGATGACATAGCCGTCGCCACCGTTGTTGCCCGGTCCGCACAGCACTGTCACCGGACGGCCCGCCGCGATCCGGCGAACATATTCGCCCGCCCCGCGCCCGGCCACTTCCATCAGCGCTTCCACGCTGGTGCCAGTGGCGATCAGCGCTTCCTCGGCCGCGCGCATCTGCGCGACGGTGAGCACCTGTCTCAGAACGGATGCACGGTGTTGCGGCATGGTTGGCCCCGCCCCCCTTCAACCCTGCCGGCGCGCTCAGCCGCGCGGGGCAGGCTTGAGCTGCGAAATGTCGCGCACCGCGCCTTTCGCGGCGCTGGTGGTCATCGCGGCATAGGCCTGCAGCGCCACCGAAACCTTGCGCGCACGCGGCTTCAGCGGCTTCCACGCGGCATCGCCCGTCGCTTCCATCTCCGCGCGCCGCGCCGCCAGTTCCGCGTCCGACACCGCCAGGCTGATCGTGCGCGCAGGGATATCGATGTCGATGCGATCGCCGTTGCGCACCAGCCCGATCGCGCCGCCTTCGGCCGCTTCGGGCGAGACATGGCCGATCGACAGGCCCGACGTGCCGCCGGAAAAGCGCCCGTCGGTGATCAGCGCGCAGGCTTTGCCCAGCCCCTTCGATTTGATGTAGCTGGTGGGATAGAGCATTTCCTGCATGCCCGGCCCGCCCTTCGGCCCTTCGTAGCGGATCACCACGACATCACCGGCCTTGACCTGCCCGGTCAGGATACCGGTCACGGCCGCGTCCTGGCTTTCGAACACCACCGCCGGGCCGGAGAACTTCAGGATCGATTCATCGACGCCCGCCGTCTTCACGATGCAGCCGTCGAGCGCGATATTGCCGGTCAACACCGCCAGCCCGCCGTCCTTGCTGAAGGCGTGTTCGGCCGACCGGATCACGCCGCTCTCGCGATCCAGATCGAGCGAATCCCAGCGGCGGTTCTGGCTGAACGCGGTCTGCGTGGGCACGCCACCGGGCGCGGCCTTGAAGAATTCCTGCACCGAAGGCGCGTTGGTGCGCGCGATGTCCCACTGGTTGAGCGCATCGCCCAGCGTGCGGCTGTGGACGGTCGGCAGGTCGGTGTTCAGCAGTCCCGCCCGGTCAAGCTCGCCCAGGATCGCGAAGATACCACCGGCACGGTGGACGTCCTCCATGTGAACATCGGCCTTCGCCGGCGCGACTTTCGACAGGCAGGGCACCCGGCGCGAGAGGCGATCGATGTCCGTCATGGTGAAATCGACGCCCGCTTCCTGCGCGGCGGCCAGCAGGTGCAGCACGGTGTTGGTCGAACCGCCCATCGCGATGTCGAGGCTCATCGCGTTCTCGAACGCGGCGAAGCTGGCAATCGCGCGCGGCAGCGCGGTCTCGTCCTCGTCCTCGTAGTACCGCTTGCACAAGTCCACCACCAGGCGCCCGGCTTCGCGGAACAGGCGTTCGCGATCGGCGTGGGTCGCCAGCGTCGATCCGTTGCCCGGCAGCGACAAGCCCAGCGCCTCGGTCAGGCAGTTCATCGAATTGGCGGTGAACATGCCCGAGCACGAACCGCAGGTGGGGCAGGCGGACCGTTCGATGGTCTGCACTTCCTCGTCGGTGTAGGATTCGTCGGCGGCGGCGACCATGGCGTCGATCAGGTCCAGCGCGTGTTCCTTGCCGCGCAGCACCACCTTGCCGGCTTCCATCGGCCCGCCCGAAACGAACACGACCGGGATGTTGATCCGCATCGCCGCCATCAGCATGCCCGGCGTGATCTTGTCGCAGTTGGAAATGCAGACCATCGCGTCGGCGCAATGGGCATTGACCATGTATTCCACGCTGTCGGCGATCAGATCGCGGCTGGGCAGCGAATAGAGCATGCCATCGTGGCCCATGGCGATGCCGTCATCCACCGCAATGGTGTTGAATTCCTTGGCGACGCCGCCCGCCGCCTCGATCTCGCGGGCGACGAGCTGGCCCAGATCCTTGAGATGGACGTGGCCCGGCACGAACTGGGTGAAGCTGTTCACCACCGCGATGATCGGCTTGCCGAAATCGCTGTCCTTCATGCCCGTCGCGCGCCACAGCCCCCGGGCCCCCGCCATGTTGCGACCATGGGTGGACGTGCGCGAACGATAGGCTGGCATGGGTAGGAACTCCGGCAACTGACTCGAAAATCACAGGCTCAAACCCGCCCCCTACTCCACGCGAGAGGGCCAGTCGAAGGATAATTTTCAAGGCCGCCCGGCGCGGCGAGGCCCGGAATCCCTAGCTGATTTCAAGCGCAACCTGATTGGCGACACGCGCCAGCAGATCGGCCCAGCGCGCCTGCCCTTCCGCCGTGCCAACCTGATCCTGCCGCACTTCCACGCCCAGATAGGGCCGGCCTTCCGCTTCGGCGTGGCGGTTCATCGTGGCATTGAGCAGGCGGCCGGAATAGGGCTCCTGATCGCCCACGATCAGCCCTTCGGCCTCCAGCAGCGGAATCGCGATGCGCGCAGCGCGATCATCCTCGTTGTAGAGTACGCCGATCTGCCATGGTCGCGGTTCGTCGCTGGTTGCCAGCCGTGGCGTGAAGCTGTGCAGCGACAGGATCAGCGCGGCGGGCGCGGCATCCAGCGTATCGGCCAGCGCCGCGTGATAGGGCCGGAAGAACCGCGCCAGCCGCGCCTCGTGCCCCGCGTGGTCCAGCGCGTTGCCGGGAATGGCGTGCCCGTCGCTGGCGATCGGAATGACGGCGGGCGCGTGTTCCTCGCGGTTGAAATCGCACACCAGCCGGCTGACATTGCCGAGGAACGCGGCGATGCCCGGCCGCTCCACCATGCGTTCGGCAATCCCGGCGACGCCGATGTCCACCGCGATGTGCTGGTCGAGCAGCGCGCGATCGATGCCGAGGTCGATATCATCGGGCACGCGGTTGGAGGCATGGTCCGATACCACCATGATCCCGCCGAAACGCGGCGTGCCGAGAAGACGGAAGGCGCCGGTCATCGCAAGGCTCCCGCCAAAGTCCACCAACCGGTCTGGCTGGCTGCAATCGATCGCGCGGCCGCATCGCGCGCAGTGCTGGTTTCGAACAGCGCAAAGCAGGTCGCGCCCGAGCCGGACATGCGGGCAAGACGCGGGCCGGTTGCCTGAAGCGCGGCCAGCACGTCGGCAATCTGCGGGTGCAACGCCACGGCCGGCATTTCCAGATCGTTGCGCGCATCAGCCCAGTTGGCGACGTCCAGCGCGCCCCGGTCGATGCCGTCCCACGCGAAAAAGACCGGGCCGGTGGGGCAGGCAACGCGCGGATTGACCAGAAGCACGGGCAATCCTTCCAGCGCGCTGCCGTCGATGGGCGTCAGCTTCTCACCCACGCCTTCGCCATGCACGGTTTGCGAGGCGACGCAGGCGGGCACATCGGCGCCGAGGTCTGCCGCTACATCGGAAGGGCGCACATGGTCTGGCCCCAGCCCCCACATACGCGAGAGCAGGCGCAGGGCTGCCGCCGCGTCCGCCGATCCACCGCCGATCCCGGCGGCGATGGGCAAGCGCTTTTCCAGCGTGAATGCCGCGCCGCCCCGGATGCCGTTGCGGTCGGCAAGCATCCGTGCGGCGCGCAGGACGAGGTTGTCATCGCCGTTTGACAGCCCATCGGCGAACGGACCGGTGATCGTGAGCGAGAAAGTGTCAGCCGGTTCGGCGGTCAGTTCGTCGCCCGCGTCCACGAAGGCGAACAGCGTCTCCAGTTCGTGATAACCATCAACCCGCCGCCGCCGCACGTGGAGCGCGAGGTTGAGCTTGGCGTAGGCGGTTTCGCGAAAGGCGGGGGCGGGATTCATCCTCCCTTCCCTGAAACGGGCGAAGCGCCGGAGCAACCCCGACGCCTCGCCTTTTTCCACGGTATCGCCCAAGCGATCACATGTTCGGGTAGTTCGGCCCGCCGCCGCCTTCGGGCGTTACCCAGTCGATGTTCTGGGTCACGTCCTTGATGTCGCAGGTCTTGCAGTGGACGCAGTTCTGCGCGTTGATCTGCAGGCGCGGCTCGCCTTCCTCCACGCCGACGAACTCATAGACCCCCGCCGGGCAATAGCGCTGCTCCGGCCCGGCGTAGAGCGGCAGATTGATCCGCGTCGGCACCGTGGGGTCCTTGAGCACGAGGTGGCACGGCTGATCCTCCTCGTGGTTGGTGTAGGAGAACGAAACCGAGGTCAGGCGGTCGAAGCTGATCACGCCATCGGGCTTGGGATAGGCGATCGGCTTGAACAGATCGGCGCGCTGCGTCGCTTCGGCATCCTTGTGGTGCTTGAGCGGTTTCCACAGGCCGAAACCGGCAATCGTGCGCAGCCACATGTCCGTGCCGGCCAGCACGGTGCCGAGTTCGCCGCCGAACTTGGCGATGAGCGGCTGGGCGTTCTGCACCTTCTTCAGTTCGGTGGCGATCCAGCTTTCGCGCACGGCCGCGTCGTATTCGGCCATCGCGTCCTTCTCGCGCCCGGCCGCGATCGCGGCGGCGGCGGCTTCGGCCGCGAGCATCCCGCTTTTCATCGCGGTGTGGCTGCCCTTGATGCGCGGCACGTTGACGAAGCCGGCCGAGCAGCCGATCAACGCGCCGCCGGGGAACGCCAGCTCCGGCACGGACTGCCAGCCGCCTTCGTTGATCGCGCGCGCGCCATAGGACACGCGGCGGCCGCCCTCGAGTATCTTGCGGATTTCCGGGTGCTGCTTCCAGCGCTGGAATTCCTCGAACGGATAGACATAGGGATTGGCGTAATCGAGCGCGGTGACGAAGCCGAGCGCGACCTGGTTGTTCGCCTGATGATAGAGGAACCCGCCGCCCCAGGTGTTGCTTTCCGAAAGCGGCCAGCCCTGCGTGTGCAGCACGCGGCCCGGAACGTGCTTTTCGGGATCGATGTCCCACAGTTCCTTGATGCCGATGCCATAGACCTGCGGTTCGCAGTTCCGCTCCAGATCGAAGTGCTGCTTGAGCCGCTTGGTCAGGTGCCCGCGCGCGCCTTCGGCAAAGAAGGTGTACTTGGCGTGCAATTCCATGCCGGGCTGGTAGTCCGCCTTCTTCTCGCCATCGCGGCCGACGCCCATGTCGCCGGTGGCCACGCCCATGACCGCGCCGTTCTCGTCGAACAGCACTTCGGCCGCCGGGAAGCCGGGGAAGATTTCGACGCCCAGTTCCATGGCCTGTTCGGCCAGCCAGCGGCACAGGTTGCCCAGGCTGCCGGTATAGTTGCCGTGGTTCGACATGAACGGCGGCATCGGCCAGTGCGGGATCGCCATCTTGCCGGTGCGGGTCAGCACCCAGTGCCAGTTGTCGGTAACGGGCACTTCCGCCATCGGGCAGCCTTGCTCGCGCCATTCAGGCAGCAGTTCGTCCAGCGCCTTCGGATCGACCACCGCGCCCGACAGGATATGCGCGCCGATCTCCGACCCTTTTTCCAGGAGGCAGACGGACAGTTCGGGATTGATCTGCTTCAGGCGGATAGATGCCGCCAGCCCCGCCGGACCGCCGCCGACGATGACGACGTCATAAGGCATCGATTCCCGTTCGCTCATTCCCCTGCTCCGTGTTCTTAATTGCGCGCTGAACGTGTTAGTGCCTTGAAAGCTGGCTTGTGCAAGGTCAAGACCGCAAGCACTGTCCCGTGGAATAATGCAGAGACCTGATGGCGGAAAGCATCGCGGATATTCGTGCTCGGGCGCCAGCGCTCGTTGCCGCCGCCTTCGACTGGTGGCGCGACGCAGGTGTGGATTGCGCCTTCGTCGATGATCCGCAGGACTGGCTGGCCGAAGCCCACGCGCGGGATCAGGCGGAAAAGGGAGGCGCTCGACCGGCACCGGCCCGGAAAGCGCCCGAAACGCCAGCCGCGGCCGAAATTCCGCGCATCGGCGGCCCGCGCGATCAGTGGCCGGCCACGCTGGCGGAGTTCCCGTCGTGGTGGCTTTCGGAACCGTCGCTGGCTCCCGCCGGCCTGCCGCGCGTGCCCCCTGCCGGGCCCGTGCAGGCTGATCTGATGGTGCTGGTTGCGATGCCCGAAGAGGACGATAGCGAGGCTCTTCTATCCGGGCGCTCGGGCCGGCTGCTTGACGCCATGCTGGCGGCGATGGGCCTTTCCCGGTCCCAGGTCTACATCGCGGCCGCGCTGCCGGCACGAATCGCCGCGCCGGACTGGGCGCGGCTGGCGGAAACGGGAATGGGCGCCATTCTGGCGCACCATGTCACCCTGGCAGCGCCGCGCAGGATGCTTGTGTTCGGGAGATCGGGCATTTCAACGCTGATGGGCAACGATTCACCGAATAATGCTGCGAATTTGGACTCGTTTAACCATGACGGAGGCAGGGTTCCGGCGGCTTCGGCCCATGACCTTGAGGCAATGCTGGCGCGGCCGGCGCTCAAGGCGGGCATTTGGAGCCGCTGGCTTGAATGGACGACGGACGGGGACTGAACCTTGGTGATCAACAGGCGCCTCACCCGCGCAACCCTTTTGGGATTGGCGGCGGTGGCCGGCTCAATGGCGGGCACGGCTCCCGCGCACGCCAACAGCGCGGCGGTCGACTATTTCCGCAGCCGCGCGGATCGAACTGCCGTTCCCTCGCTGCTGAGCCAGGACGACCGCCAGTATTACCGTGACCTGTTCGGCGCGATCGAGCGCGAGGATTGGGCGTCGGTCCAGTCGATGTTCGTCAAGCGCGCCGATGGCCCGCTCCATGCGGTCGCCCGCGCGCAATTCTATCTCGCCGCCTCGTCGCCGCGCATCGAACTCGATTCGCTGAACCAGCTTCTGGCGCAAGCGCCGGAACTGCCATGGGCCGAACAGATCGGTCGGCTGGCGATCAAGCGTGGCGCCACCGCTTTGCCGGTGCCGCTGCCCAGCACGCAGCAGCTTTTCGCGATGCCTTCGGTATCCAAGCGCATCCGCCCCCGCTCGATCGCCGATGGAACGATGCCGGATTCGGTCGCCAGCGCGATCCAGCTGCGGATCAAGAACGACGATCCGATGGGCGCCAAGGTGCTGCTCGACGGCATCGATGCCTCGCTATCGTCCGACGCGCGCGCCGAATGGCGCCAGAAGGTCGGCTGGGCGTTCTACATCGAAAATCAGGATGCCGACGCGCGCGCCGTTTCGCTGAGCGCGGTTGAAGGCTCCGGCCCGTGGATTGCCGAGGCGCTGTGGACGGCAGGGCTTGCAAGCTGGCGCATGGACGATTGCCTTGCCGCCGCCGATAGCTTCGAAAAAGCCGCCGGGCAGGCGCAGAACCAGGAACTCTCCTCGGCCGCGCATTACTGGGCCAGCCGCGCGTGGCTACGTTGCCGCAAGCCCGAAAAGGTGACAGCGGCGTTGCGCGCCGCCGCCCGCAGCCGCGATACGCTCTATGGCATGATGGCCGCCGAGGCGCTGGGGCTGCGCGAAGGCCAGCTCGCCACCACGCCCGATTTCAGCAACGATGACTGGCAGAAACTGCGCGCGGTCAACAACGTGCGTCTGGCCGTGCAGCTCGCCGAGATCGGCCGCGATGGCCTGGCGGACGAAGTGCTGCGCTATCAGGCGCGGATAGGTGATCCGGGCCTCTATGCCCCGCTGTCGCGCCTCGCGCGCGATCTGGGCCTGCCCTCCACGCAATTGTGGATGGCCTACAACGCCCCGGCCGGCGCGCGGGCCGACGAAGCCGCGCGCTTCCCCGCGCCGAAGTGGGCGCCGGCCAACGGCTGGAAGGTCGATCCGGCGCTGGTCTTTGCCCATTCGCTGCAGGAATCGAACTTCCGCACCGCCGTCACCAGCCCGGCTGGCGCGCGCGGGCTGATGCAGGTGATGCCCGGCACCGCGCGCGACATGGCGCGGAACGATCCGGCGATGGCGGGCCGCGACCGCCAGCTCGATCAGCCCGACGTCAACCTTGCCTTCGGCCAGACCTACCTCACCCAGTTGCGCGATTCCGGCGCGACCGGCGGATTGCTGCCCAAGGTCATGGCCGCGTACAACGCTGGACCGCTGCCGATCGCGCGCTGGAACACCGAAATCCATGATGGCGGCGATCCGCTGCTGTGGATGGAATCGATCCCCTATTGGGAAACGCGCGGCTACGTCGCCATCGTCATGCGCAACTACTGGATGTACGAACGGCAGGCCGGCGGCCCCTCCGACAGCCGCATCGGGCTGGTGCAAGGGCTGTGGCCCAAGTTCCCTGGCCTTGCGGGCGCGGAGAACGTGCGGGTCGCCTACAATGGCCATTGATCCCTCGCGGACGTTCAAGCCGATCAACATCGCCCTGCTCACCGTGTCCGACACGCGCGGGCCGGAAGACGATACCTCCGGCGATATCCTTGCCGGGCGCATCGCCGCGGCCGGCCACGCTCTGGCCGCCCGCGCGATCGAAAAGGACGACGCCGCCCGCATCGCGGACCGGCTGAACGCCTGGATCGACGATCGCGCGATAGACGCGGTGGTCATCACCGGCGGCACGGGCCTGACCGGCCGCGACGTGACGCCCGAAGCGCTCGACCGCGTAAAGACGCGCGACATCCCCGGCTTCGGCGAACTGTTCCGATGGATCAGCTACAAGACCATCGGCACCAGCACGATCCAGTCGCGCGCCTGCGCGGTGGTAGCCCGGGGAACCTACATCTTCGCCCTGCCCGGCTCCAATGGCGCGGTGAAGGACGGTTGGGATGGCATCCTGGCCGAACAGCTCGACAGCCGGAACCGCCCCTGCAACTTCGTGGAACTGATGCCGCGCCTGCTGGAAGTGTGAGTCCCCAGATCGGCAGGCTGCGTTAGCGGTTGAACGCGTTCCCTATATGTTCTAAATTGAGGGGATGGTCCGCCCCCCTCCCATCCACGGCCGAGGCGCCCAATCGGGCGCCGTGCCGACGCGCTTCGGCCTGGCCACGCGCGAGGAGGACGGGGACTGGCTTGACGCGCGCGAGGGCATAGACGGCGCGCCGGGCAAGCTGCGCACCACGGTGATCGATCTGCACCCGAAATCGATCGTCACGTTCAACACATCGCCCGATATCGCCTTCGACCGCTCGCTCAATGCCTATGCCGGATGCGAGCACGGCTGCATCTATTGCTATGCGCGGCCGACCCACGCCTATCATGATCTGTCCCCCGGCCTCGATTTCGAGACCAGGCTGTTCGCCAAACCGCAGGCGGCCGAGCTTCTGCGCAAGACATTCGCCAAGCTGGGATACCGTCCCCGGCCGCTGGCCATGGGGACCAATACCGATCCCTATCAGCCGATCGAGGCGCGCTACCGCATCACGCGGCAAGTGCTGGAAGTCTGCCTGGAAACGCGCCATCCGGTGACGATCACGACGAAATCGGCCCGCGTGCTGGACGATCTGGACCTGCTGGCCGAACTGGCACGCCACCGGCTGACCGCCGTGAGCATCTCTGTGACCAGCCTCGACCCGCACTTGTCGCGCCTGCTCGAACCGCGCGCTTCGGCCCCCGCCAAGCGGCTGGCGGCGCTGGGCCGGCTGGTGGAAGCCGGTGTGCCGGCGCATGTCTCGGTCGCGCCGGTCATCCCTTCGATCACCGATGAATTCATGGAAGGCATTCTCGAACGCGCCGGCGCGCTGGGCGTGCGGTCGGCCAGCTGGATCATGCTGCGCTTGCCGCACGAAGTGGCGCCGCTGTTTCGCGAATGGCTGTCCGTCCACTTTCCGGACCGCGCGGGCAAGGTCATGGGCATCGTGCAGGAGGTGCGCGACGGGCGAGACAACGACCCCGGTTTCTTTACCCGGATGAAGCCGCAAGGGGTGTGGGCCGATCTGATCCGTACCCGCTTCCGCCTGGGCTGCAAGCGCGCGGGGATGGGCCGCGTGGATATCGATCTCGACTGTTCGGCGTTCCGCCCGCCCAGCGTGGATGGGCAGCTCAGCCTTCTCTAGGGCGTTTAGGTTTTTTGCAAACTCACCATCGTCATTGCGAGGAGACAAAGTCGACGAAGCAATCCAGAGTCACGCTCAAGCCGCTCTGGATTGCTTCGCTACGCTCGCAATGACGAACGCGTAGGGTAAGAGTGTGCAAGCGATATAATCGACTTCTCTAGGGTCATTAGGCCCGTTCCGCCGGTTCGTAGCGCCGTTCGCCGGTCAGCGGATCGTACCAGACCTCGATGATCGCGCCCGTCTCGTGATCGATCTCGCGCTCGCCGGTGCGCTGCCACTGGCCGTGCGAGGAGCCCCTGCGCCCGCGATACCCGGCGTCGAACACGGTGCCGATCACGATCAGCGCGGCGAACACGAACAGGCCGGCTCCGCCCCCGGTGCTCCATTCCAGCGCCACGCCGCCGCCGGCCATCGCGACCGCCAGCACCAGCGCGGCGATCCGGCCAGTGCGCGTCATTGCGGTTTCAGCCTCACCGCCGTGCCATAGGCGACGACTTCGTTCATCGTCTGCCCGATCGATCCGGAATCGAAGCGCATCATCACCACGGCATCGGCGCCCATCAGCCGCGCGTTCATCACCAGCCGATCGATCGCGTGCCGCCGGGTGTCCTCCACCAGCGCCGAATATTCCTTGATCTCGCCGCCCACGATCGAGCGCAAGCCGGCCAGGATATTGCCGCCCAGCCCCCGGCTGCGCACGACCACGCCGAACACCTGGCCCAGCGCTTCCTGCACTTGGCGCCCGGCCACATTCTCCGTCGTGGTCACGATCATGCGCCTATCCTTTCGTCGATGAAAACCGCACCAGACGGCTGTCCCGCACCGCCGCCTGGCGATGGACGACGACCGGCTTGTATTCGGGGTCCGTCACCATGGCGAGGAACGCCGCCGCATCGGGATAGCCCATGACGAACGTGGCATCCCACGGCCATTCCTCAGGCCCGGTGACGACGCATTCGAAGCCGCCTTCCCAGACCATGCTTGCCCCCACCCTGGCCAGCACCGGCGCGATAGCGCGGTGGTATTCGGCATAGGCCTGCGCGCCCGTCCAGCCCTTGTCCGCCAGCGGATGCCCTTCGGGATAGGCCGCCTTGTCCTTGAAGCGGACAAGGTTCAGCATCCGGATGGGTGTGTCGCGCGGCAGCGCCTTGAAGCGATCGAAGTTCGCGCGGTCGGGATCGATGTAGTCCATGGCTCAGGCGGCCCACTGGAAATCGCGAAACTGGTCGCGCAAGTCCTTCTTGCTGATCTTGCCGGTGCCGGTGTGCGGTATCTCGTCGACGAACACGATGTCGTCGGGCACCCACCACTTGGCGACCTTGGTGGCCAGGAACGCGCGCAGATCATCGGAGCCGACATCGACGCCAGCCTTGCGCACCACGACCAGCAGCGGCCGTTCATCCCACTTAGGATGGAACACGCCGATCGCGGCGGCTTCGGCCACGGCGGGATGGCCGACGGCGGCGTTTTCCAGCTCGACCGAGCTGATCCATTCGCCGCCCGACTTGATGACGTCCTTGGTTCGGTCGGTCAGTTGCAGCGTGCCGTTGGGATGGATTACCGCAACGTCGCCCGTATCGAACCACTGGCCGGTATCGACGGCTTCCTTTTCGCCCTTGAAGTAGCGCTTGACCACCCATGGACCGCGAACCTGCAAGGCGCCGGCGGTCTTGCCGTCGCGCGGCAGGACGATACCGGGATCGCCCAGATCGACGCAGCGCATCTCGACGCCAAAGGGCACCCGGCCCTGCATCGCCTTGATGCCGACCTGCTCGGCGAAGTTCAGGTCGTCCCAGTCCCAGGTTTCGGTGCCGGTGGTGCCGATGGGCGAGGTTTCGGTCATGCCCCAGGCGTGTGCCACGCGGATGCCTTCGCCCATGAAGCGTTCGATCATCGAGGACGGCATGGCCGACCCCCCGCAGACGACCTGTTTCAGGCTGGGCGGCATGCCCATGCCGGACCTGTCTATTTCCTGGAGAAAGGCCAGCCACACCGTCGGCACGCCGGCCGATGCCGTCACCTTTTCGCGCCGAAACAGATCGCACAGCACGGCAGCATCGTTCACCGCCGAATAGACGAACTTGGCGCCCGCCGCCGCACCCGCCCAGGGCAGGCCCCAGCTGGCCGCGTGGAACATCGGCACGATCGGCATCATCACGGTGCGCGCGTCCATGCCGAACACCGCCGGCTGGAGCGAGGAGATCGCGTGCAGCATCGTGGACCGGTGCGTGTAGAGCACGCCCTTGGGATTGCCGGTGGTGCCGCTGGTGTAGCACAGCATGCACGGATCGTTCTCGTCGCCGTCGGCCCAGGTGGCATGGCCGTTTTCGGCGCCGATCCAGTCCTCGAAATGGATAGCCGGCTCGTCGGAATCGAAGCAGACGTAGCGTTCGATCGTCGGCCAGCGCGGCTTCATCCGCTCCACGATCGGCGCGAACGCCTTGTCGAACAGCAGGACGCGGTCTTCCGCGTGGGCCACGATATATTCCAGCTGGTCGTCGAACAGCCGCGGGTTGATCGTGTGCAGGATGCCGCCCGCACCCACCGCGCCATACCAGGTTACAAGATGCCGGTGATGGTTCATCGCCAGCGTAGCGATGCGATCGCCGGGCTGGATGCCGATCCGCTGCAGCGCCTGCGTCATTTTCAGCGCATCGCGGCGAATGCCCGCCCAGGTGGTGCGGCTTTCCGTTCCGTCCGCCCAGTGGCTGACCAGTTCGCGCGCGCCATGTTCCCGCGCGGCATGATCGAGCAGATGGGTAACGCGCAGCTTCCAATCCTGCATGGCTCCAAGCTGCATCGTTTTCCTCTCCCGGTTGTTCTATTCCACCAGCCGCAAGTGCCGTTCCGCGCGCGCGGTCAGCGCCACATTGGCAAGCCCCTCGATGGGAATCAACCGTTCGATTAATTCGCTGTCGAGCCGGAAATCACCGCCCAGCCGGATAAGGGGCTCCTTCGGACTTCCGGTGCGCAGGCGCGCCAGCACTTCGCCTTTCGCGTCGCCGCCGCGCGGCAGCAGCATGGCCAGCTCCGAAATCGCCTCGGGCTTCGTCACATCAAGCTTCAACTGCATCCGCGCCGCGCTGGTGACGGAGGACAGCGGCCGCGCGCCACGCACCGTTACGCGCGGCGGCTCATCGGGATTGGGCCGGTCCAGCTCGACATTCAGCAGCACGCAGGTTCCGTCGCGCGCCCACTGCACGAAGGAATCGACCAGCGCCTCCTCGAAGCACGAGGCGGAGAACAGCCCGCTGCTGTCGGAGAAATCGGCCATGACGAAGTCCTTGCCGCGCTTGGTCTTGCGCTTCTGGACGTTCTCCACCATCGCCGCCATCACCGCGCCGCTGCGTCCACCCGCTTCGCCGCCGCCCGACATCAGGCTGCCATAGGTGCGCGCGCCGTTGGCCGAAGCGACCGCGCGGTATTCCTCCACCGGATGCGCGGCGAAATAGAACCCGAAGTTCTCGCGTTCGGCCGCCATCTGGTCCGCGCGGCTCCACGGCTTCGTATCGGCAAGGCGCGTGGCCGGCACGGCATGGTCATCGCCCCCGAACAGGCCACCCTGCCCGCTGGAGCGAGAACGCGCCGCCTCGTCCGCCACGGCCATCAGCAGTTCGGCGTTGGCGATCACTTGTGCGCGGTTCGGTTCCAGGCAATCCAACGCGCCGCCGGCGGCCAGCGCTTCCAGCTGGCGCCGGTTCATCGATCCCGCCGGAATACGGCGGAACAGGTCGTCCAGCGTCTCGAACGGTCCTTTCGCCTCGCGTTCGGCGACAATCGCTTCCATCGCCTTTTCGCCCACGTTGCGCAGCCCCGCCAGCGCATAACGCACGGCATAGCCATCGTCGGTCCGCTCGACGGTGAATTCGGCAACGGAATGGTTGATGTCCGGCCCATGCAGCGCCACGCCGTTGCGTCGCATGTCGTCCACGAACACGGCCAGCTTCTCCGACTGGTGCATGTCGAAGCACATCGATGCGGCGTAGAATTCGTGCGGGTAGTGCGTCTTGAGCCAGGCCGTCTGGTAGGCGAGCAGCGCATAGGCGGCGGCGTGCGACTTGTTGAAGCCATAGCCCGCGAACTTGTCGATCAAGTCGAACAGCTCGTTGGCCTTGGCGGCCTCGATTGCCGAAACCTCCTTGCAGCCATCGACGAAGCGCTGGCGCTGGGCGTCCATTTCCGCCTGCACCTTCTTGCCCATGGCGCGGCGCAGCAGGTCGGCATCGCCCAGCGAATAGCCGGCCAGGATCTGCGCGGCCTGCATGACCTGTTCCTGATAGACGAAGATGCCGTAGGTTTCGGAGAGGATGCCGGCGAGCTTCTCGTGCGGGTATTCGATGCTCTCCAGCCCGTTCTTGCGCCGCCCGAACAGCGGGATGTTGTCCATCGGACCGGGCCGGTAGAGTGAGACGAGCGCGATGATGTCGCCGAAGTTGGTCGGCTTCACCGCCGCCAGCGTGCGCCGCATCCCTTCCGATTCCAGCTGGAACACGCCCACCGTATCGCCGGACTGGAGCAGCCGGTACACATCGGCATCGTCCCACGGCAGCGTGGACAGGTCGATCGCGATGCCGCGCTTGCCCAGCAGGTCCACCGCCTTGCGCAACACCGACAGCGTCTTGAGGCCCAGGAAGTCGAACTTCACCAGCCCCGAATCCTCGACATGCTTCATGTCGAACTGGGTCACCGGCATGTCCGAACGCGGATCGCGGTAGAGCGGGACGAGCTGCGCCAGCGGCCGGTCGCCGATCACCACGCCGGCGGCATGGGTGGAACTGTTGCGCGGCAGCCCTTCGAGCTGCATGGCAAGGTCGATCAGCCGCTTGACCTCGGGATCGCGGTCATACTCGCGCTTCAGCTCCGCCACGCCGTTCAGCGCACGCGGCAGCGGCCAGGGGTCGGTCGGATGGTTGGGCACCATCTTGCACAGCCGGTCGACCTGGCCATAGCTCATCTGCAGGATGCGGCCGGTATCGCGCAGCACCGCGCGGGCCTTCAGCTTGCCGAAGGTGATGATCTGCGCAACGTGATCGTCACCGTACTTCTGCTGGACGTAGCGGATCACTTCGCCGCGCCGCGTTTCGCAGAAGTCGATATCGAAGTCCGGCATCGAAACGCGCTCGGGATTGAGGAAGCGTTCGAACAGCAGCCCCAGCCGGATCGGATCGAGATCGGTGATCGTCAGTGCCCAGGCGACGAGCGAGCCAGCGCCGGAACCGCGCCCCGGCCCCACCGGAATCGAATGTTCCTTGGCCCACTTGATGAAGTCGGCAACGATCAGGAAGTAACCGCCAAAGCCCATGCGGTTGATGATGCCGATCTCGAACTCCAGCCGCGCGCGGTAGTCAAGCACCTCCTCGAACACGCCCGCTTCCCCTAGCTGCGGAAAATCGCCGGCGGCCAGCTCCACGTCCGGCCCGGTGCACAGTACTTGCGCCAGCTCGGCATGGCAGGCTTCGGGGTAGTACGGCTGCAACCGCGCGACCAGGCCGGTGCGCGAATCCTCGGCGCACATCCGTGCTTCGCCTTCCTTGTCGCCGGCCAAGCTGGGCAGGATCGGCTTGCGCTTGGGCGGCATGAACGCGGTGCGCTGCGCCACCACCAGCGTGTTCGCCAGCGCCTCGGGCACGTCGGAGAACAAGTGCTCCATGATCTCGGCCGGCTTGATCCACCATTCCTGCGAGGAACGTGGGCGATCGGCGCTGTCGACATGCGTCGAACTGGCGATGCACAGCATGGCATCGTGCGCGGCGTAGAACGTGCGCTCGGCGAAGCAGGCAGGATTGGTGGCGATCAGCGGCAGATCGCGGGCATAGGCCATCTCGATCAGCGCTTCCTCGCCCGCTTCCTCCACCTTGTCCCCCCGCCGCACGAGTTCGAGGTAGAGCCGGTCGGGAAACAGCTCCTGCAGCCGATCGCAATAGGCATGGGCCGCCGGCATCTGCCCTTCGGCCAGCAGCCGCGTCAGCGCGCCTTCTCCACCCGCCGTCAGGCACAGCAGGCCATCGGTGTGACCCACAAGGTCCGCCAGCACGACATGCGGCGCGAACTCCAGCGGCCGTTCCAGATGCGCGCGGCTGACGAGATGGCACAGATTGTCGTACCCTTCCGCATCCTGCGCATAGAGGCCAAGCCAGTCGATCGTCGGCGCCTGCGCGCCGAACCCCGGCGCCGCCCCTTCCCGTTCGGGCCGCGCCACGGCGAGCATCGTACCGATCACGGGCTGCACGCCCACGTCCTTGCACGCCTTGGCAAAGGCGACGCTGCCATAGAGCCCGTTGCGGTCGGAAATGGCGATGGCCGGGAAGCCCCGCTCGGCCGCCGTCTTGGCGATCATCTTCGGGTCGATCGCGCCGTCGAGCATGGTGTAGGACGAGAAAATGCGAAGCGGAACGAACGGGGCGTGAGGCATAGATCCGAATATGCCCCCCGTTCGCCGCCTAACCAAGAGCGTCGCGCGCGCTTCCCACCGAAAAATCCGCCCTGCCACCGCCATCGTGACGCGCATCACTTGGTTTGCGACGCTGCCGGGCCTATCCTGCGGCAAAGAAGGTCAAAAAGGTCGCGTGAGTTTCGCCCGATAGGAAAGGACGCGGGAATGACCGACACGCCCGAACTGCCCCCGGCCGACGACCGCAGCATCGTGGAGCGCGCCAAGGCGATCTTGCTCAAGCCCGCCAACGAATGGCCCCGGATCGCGGCCAGCACCGAAACGCCGGACGACCTGATCACCCGCTATGCCGTCCCGCTGGCGGCTATCGGCCCGCTGGCGACGTTCGTCCACGGGCAGGTATTCGGTTACGGCGCGCTGGGGTTCAGCTGGAAACCGGGGCTGGTGGCCGGTCTTGGCAGCGCCGTGGCGACTTACGTGCTCGGCCTTGTCGGCGTGATCGTGCTGGCGCTGATCGCGGACTGGCTGGCGCCGAAGTTCTCCGGTGTCTCGAACCGCACCGCCGCGTTCAAGCTGGTGGTCTATGGTTCCACCGCCGCCTGGCTTGCAGGCGCCGCCCAGCTCCTTCCCGGCCTGGGGCTGCTCGGCCTTGCCGGGCTCTACAGCCTCTATCTCTATTACCTCGGCGCAACGCCAGTGATGAAAGTCCCACAGGACAAAGCCGCCGGATATACGGCGGTTACGATCGCCTGCGCCGTGGTCCTGTACCTCGTGATCGGGGGCGTTTCCGGCGCGTTTCTCACCATGATGGGATCGACCACGGCGATCACGGCACCCGACAGCGGCAAGGTGTCAGGCGCGCTCAGCATTCCGGGCGTGGGCAAGGTCGATCTCGACAAGGTCCAGCACGCGGCCGACCAGTTGGAGGCGCAGTCGAAGGGCGAGGTAAAGGCCGTGGCGCCCGATGCCCTGAAAGACCTGCTTCCCGCCTCAATCGGTCCGTTCCAGCGCACCGGCGTGGAGAGCGGAGCGGTGGGTGGATTGGGCAGCAATGCCACGGGCACCTATGAAACCGGCGACAAGCGCTTCACCCTGCGCATCACCGATATGTCCGCCGTTGGTGCGCTGGCCGGGCTTGGCGCGGCAATGGGCGTCAGCCAGAGCAAGGAAGATGCCGACGGCTATGAACGAACCGGCGTCGTCAACGGGCAGATGCAGTCCGAAAAGTGGAACAACGCCGATCATAGCGGCTCGTTCGGCCGCGCCATCGCCAACCGCTTCATGGTGGAGGCCGAAGGCGATGCGGACAGCATCGACCAGTTGAAGGCGGCCGTCGCGACGATCGATGCCGGCAAGCTCGCGGGGCTGGCGGGTCAATGACCGCCTAAAGCAGGGGGACCGCATCCTTTGGGGCCTGCTCACCCCCGGCCCCTCCCGCTTGCGGGAGGGGAGTGAGACTTGCGTCGCCTCAGGCGGCGTTAGTCGCAACCGGGTGGGCTTTGCGCGCCCAGCGTCCGCAAGCGATACAACTGCCTAGAGCAACGCCTCGATGTCCTTTTCCAGCGCTTCCGGCTTGTCGGTGGGGGCATAGCGGCGCACCACCTTGCCCTCACGGTTGATGAGGAACTTGGTGAAGTTCCACTTGATCCCCTTCGTGCCCAGCACGCCGGGCGCCTCCGCCTTCAGCCACTGGTATAGCGGCGTGGCATCGTCGCCGTTGACGTCGATCTTGGCCATCAGTGGAAAGCTGACGCCGAAATTGACCTTGCAGAAGCTTTCGATCTCTTCCGCCGTGCCCGGTTCCTGCCCGCCGAACTGGTTGCAGGGAAAGGCAAGGATTTCGAAACCCTGTTCGCGATACTTGCGCCATAGCGCCTCCAGCCCGTCGTATTGCGGCGTGAACCCGCATTTCGATGCGGTGTTCACCACCAGCAAGACGGCGCCGAGCTTGTCGGCAAGGTTGATCTCTTCGCCGTTGGGCAACTTTGCCGTAAAGTCCGCGATGGTCCGGGGCGCGGTCATGACAAGCCTTCCCTTTCCGCCAGCGCCAGCATTTCACCGACGTTAAGCGATCGCCCGCCCGGTACGTCGAGCACCAGCCGGGCGCGCTGTTCGGCGGTCATCGCCACAACGGAGCGCAGCAATTCAGCGATCGGACCTTTCTGGACCACGCTGAAATTGTATTGCATCTCAGACCCGCCATCGTCGCGTTCGTGCAGCGTGCCTTCCGCCTGCAGGTCGACCGATTCCATCATTTCTCCCTCCTGTTTGCGGAAGGAGTCGCACGACCACCGGAATGGATCAAGCGGGGAAGTCCGCCCGGCTGACCAGAGCCGCGATTTCCGCCGGATTGTACTGCCGGTCACCGGCCTTTTCGATCACCAGCGCCGCCCGTTCATCGGCCGGCATGCGCGAAACCAGCCGGACCATGTCGGCAAAGCTGCCCGAATGCAGCGCAGCAAAACCGTGGAACAGGCCATCGGCCGCCTCACGACGCATGACCACGGCGTGGTCCGTCCAGAACCCCTGGCGATCTGATCCCGTTTCCGCGCGGATAGTCGTGTTCATTGAACAATCTCCTTCATGCAAGGAGAACGCGCGAAACTGCCCGGGTATCCCGCCAGCGGCCATTACAAATTGGCCATGAACGCGGCGCAGCCGCCTATTCGAGCATGCCTTCGTGCAGCCGCAGCACGCGGTCCATACGGAAGGCCAGGCGTTCGTTGTGCGTGGCCACCAGCGCCGCGCTGCCCTGCCCGCGCACCAGCTTCAGGAACTCTTCCAGCACCCGGTCGGCGGTGGCTTCATCCAGATTGCCCGTCGGCTCGTCCGCCAGCACCAGCGCCGGACGGTTGGCCAGCGCCCGCGCCACCGCCACGCGTTGCTGTTCGCCCCCGGACAGCTGGCTCGGCCGGTGCTCCATGCGATGACCCAACCCGAGCGCGGTCAGCAGTTCCTCCGCCCGCGCCCGCGCTTCTCCGGTGGTCTTCCCCGCCACGAGCTGCGGCAGCACCACGTTCTCCACCGCGTTGAAATCGGGCAGCAAGTGGTGGAACTGATAGACGAACCCCAGCGAATCCCGCCGCAGCGTGGTGCGGGCATCGCCGGACAGCTTCGAGGCATCGACGCCGGCGATCTCGATCACGCCTTCGAAGCCGCCTTCCAGCAGCCCGATCGCCTGCAGCATGGTGGACTTGCCGGAACCCGAAGGGCCAAGCAGCGCCACGATCTCTCCGGGGCGAATCTCGAGATGGATGCCACGCAGCACCTCGATCGTTTCGCCACCTTGCGAAAAGCTGCGGCGCAGGTTGCGCAAACTGGCGACAGGCTTGTTCGTGGCGGGCTGGTTCATGGTCACATCATTCATAACGCAGCACCTGCACCGGATCGGTGCTGGCCGCCTTCATCGCCGGATAGAGCGTCGCCAGGAAGCTCAGCACCAGCGCCATCACGCTGATCACCACGATTTCGACCGGATCGCTGCGGCTGGGCAGTTCGGTGAGGAAGCGGATCGAAGGGTCCCACAGGTTCTGCCCCGTGATCCATTCGACGGCATGGACCACCGATTGCCGGAAATAGAGGAACACGAAGCCCAGCCCCAGCCCAACCATGGTGCCCAGCGCGCCGATCACGAAGCCGATAGTCATGAATATCTTGAGCAGGCTGCGCCGCGTGGCGCCCATCGTGCGCAGGATCGCGATGTCACGTGTCTTCGCGCGCACCAGCATGATCAGCGACGAAAGGATGTTGAACACCGCCACCAGCACGATGATCGACAGCACCACGAACATCGTCACGCGCTCCACCGCCAGCGCCTTGAACAGGCTGCCGTTGATGGTCATCCAGTCCGTCACCACGGCGCGGCCGGCCAGTTGCTGCTTGAGCGGCGCGAGCGTCTGGTTGACGGTGTCGGCGTTGGTCGTGGTTACTTCGATCATGCCGATGGTATCGCCGGTCAGCAGCAGCGTCTGCGCATCGGGGATCGGCATCACGACATAGGCCTGATCGTAGTCATAGACGCCGATCTCGAAGATCGCGGACACGGTATAGGCGATCTGGCGGGGCACGGTGCCGAACGGCGTCGAACGGCCCGCCGGGTTGACCACGGTGACGGTATCGCCCACCCGCGCGCCCAGATTCTCCGCCAGACGCGATCCGATCGCCACGTTGGACGATCCCGGCGTCAGCGCGGCGAACGAGCCGGCCACGCGCTTTTCCTCCAGCCGCTTGATGTCCTCGGCGGTGTTGCCGCGCACCAGGATCGCTTCCACCCGGCCGTTGAACGTTGCCAGCAGGGGTTGTTCGATCAGCGGCGAGGCGCGCGTGACGCCGGGCGTCGCGCGGACCTGCTTCAGGATATCCTGCCAATCGTCCAGCCGTCCGCCGTAGGCCTGGATGATCGCGTGGCCGTTCAGCCCCACGATCTTGTCCAGCAGTTCCGCGCGGAAGCCGTTCATCACGCTCATGACGATCACGAGCGCGGCAACGCCCAGCATCACCGCGGCAAGGCTGATCCCGGCAACCAGGGCGATGAACGCCTCCCCTCGCCCCGGCAGCATGTAGCGCTTGGCGATGGTCCATTCGAAGGTGTTGAGGATCAAGCCGGAACTTTCCTGGATCGAGCGATATCGGCAGGGGATTTAGGCGCGGCGGCGCCCTTGGGCAATGGGGCGTTTTCCGCGCCCGTGCCGCGTCCGGCGATAACGGCATGCCCGGGATGCTACGTAGTGCCCCCGTAACCCCGTTTTGGCCACGCCGGGCGCACTGAGCCACGAACCATGCAGCTTTTCGGGAACAGACCGATGACCATCAGAAAGACAGTCTTCGCGGCAGGCCTCGCCATGCTCCTCATTCTGGTGGCGAGCGTCGCGATCAGCGCGCTGAGGATCAACGACATCCGCATCGGTGGACCGTTGCACACCAAATCGCGCGAAGCGGCCGATCTGGTGGCGGACATCCTGCCACCGCCCGAATATGTCATCGAACCCTATCTCGAAGCATCGATGCTGATGCGCGATCCGTCGCGAGCCGAAGCCACCAGCCGGCGCATCACGGCGCTGAAAGCGGCCTACGACGATCGCCATCAGCACTGGCTGGAATCCGATATCGATCCGGTCGTGAAACGGGCCGTCACCGTGGAGACGCACACTCCGGCGCAGCGGTTCTGGCAGGAACTGCAGGGCCGTTTCCTGCCCGCCGCACGGCAAGGGGATACGGCGGCGATGCAGCAATCGTTCGAGCGCCTCTCCGCGCACTACGCCGCGCACCGGGCGGCGGTGGACCGGACGGTGACGCTTGCAAACGGCTATGGCCAGCGCCTGAACGAGAAGGCCACCGCCAGCCTTTCCGAATCCATGCGCTTGCTCGGCGTGCTGGCGCTGCTGCTGCTGGCGCTGGTCGTGGGCTTCTGCGCGATGGTCATTTTCCGCATCGTTCGGCCGATCGGCAGCATGACCACGCTGATGCAGCGGATGGGCCGGGGTGAAATGGACATCGAGAACCCGCACGAACAGCGCAAGGACGAACTCGGCGAAACGGCGCGCGCGCTCCAGAGCATCGTGCACTACGTGGAGGAAAAGGCACGCGCGGATTCCGAGCGCGAAATGGCCGTGCAGCGCCGCGTCGTCAGCAGCCTTGGGGCGGCGCTCGCCCGGCTGAAGGACGGCGCGCTGAACCATCGCATTGCCGAGGAATTTCCGGAAGCCTATGTCCAGCTGCGCGACGACTACAACCTGGCCGCCGCCGCCATGTCCGAAGCGATCAGCACCGTCATGGCCTCGATCGGGCGCGTCTCGAACAGCGCCTCGGAAATCAACGCGGCCATCACCGAGCTTGCCCAGCGCACCGAGATCCAGGCCAACAGCCTGCAGGAAACCGCCACGGCGCTGCGCGACCTCAACGATACCGTGCAGCACACCGCCGGCGCGGCGCAGGAGGCCGCCTCCACCGTGACGTCGGCGCAGGCCGAAGCGCAGGGCAACACCATCATCGTTTCCGAAACGGTCGGCGCGATGGACCGGATTGCCAGCAGCACGCGGCAGATCGTGCCGATCACCGAAGTCATCGATCGTCTCGCCCACCAGACGCACCTACTTTCGCTCAACGCCAGCGTGGAAGCGGCGCGCGCGGGCGAAGCCGGCAAGGGGTTCGCCGTGGTCAGCGACGAAGTGCGCAACCTTGCCACCAATTCCGCAGACGCCGCGCAGCAGGTCAAATCGCTGATCGAACAGTGCGCCGATCAGGTGGGCGAAGGGGTGACGCTGGTCGGCCGGTCGGGCGAAGCGTTCGACACGGTCATGGCGAAGGTCCTCGCGATCAGCGAGATCATCGGCCGGATCGCCACCTCCGCGCAGGAACAGGCCGAACGCCTTGCGCAAATCAGCGGTGCGATCGGCGGCATGGACCGGGTGACGCAGCAGAACGCCGCGATGGGCGAAGAGTGCAACGCCGCTGCGCGCATGCTGGCTAACGAGGCTGACCAGCTACGCCAGCTGGTCGGGCGGTTCGATATCGGACCCGCCGGCTTGCCCGGCAGCCCGCCCGCGCGGCGCCTTGCCGCCTGACGGGCGTCAGGATCAGGCGGCGACCGCGGTGCGATCGCGGCCCGCGCTCTTGGCCCGATAGAGCGCGGCATCGGCCCGCGAGAGCGTGTCCGAAAGATCGCCATCAAGCACGGCGATCCCCGCGCTGACCGTTACCCGCACGATGATCGATCCCACCGGCACCGCCGAACGCGAAATTTCCTTGCACAGGCGGACGCAGATCTTTTCGGCATGGTCGATCCGGGTTTCGGGCAGGATCACCGCGAATTCCTCGCCGCCGATCCGCGCGATGTGGTCTGTCTGGCGCAGCGCGCGCCGCGCCGCCTGCGCGACCGAGGCCAGCACCATGTCGCCCGCCCCGTGACCAAACCGGTCGTTGACCGCTTTGAAATAGTCGATGTCGAACACCACGATGCAACCGATGACGCCGCTGGCGACGGTCCGTTCGGCCAGATCGAAGAACGCCCGGCGGTTCGACAGTCCGGTCAGCGGATCGGTCAGCGCGGCGATCGAAAGATCCGCTTCCAGCCGCTTGCGCTGTGAAATGTCGCGCGTCGCGCAGATCAGCGCGCCGTCTTCGGGCACCGCACGAAAATGCGTTTCGAACCAACGCGGCTCGCCAAGCTTGGTCAGGGCAAGGTGTTCCACGCTGATCGGTGTGCCTGGTGCGTGGCGCGCGCGCAATCCGGCCTCATGCACCTACTGCAGATGATCCGGGTGGATCAGTTCCGCTACATTCGTGCCGACAAGACCCGCGGGATCATAGCCGCTGACGTAGAGGATCGAGGGCGAGACATAGCGGATGACGCCATCGGCATCGAGATGCATGATGATGTCGCTGACATGATCGGACAACAGGCGATAGCGCGCCTCGCTTTCCGCCAGTTCGCGCATCTGCCGGCGTCGGCGTTCCTGCTCGAACTGGACCGGCAGCGCGAACAGCACCGTCACCGCGATGTAGATTTCGAAGAACTGCATCCGGTCGCCGAGATCGAGATGCATCATCGCCACCGGCCCTTCGCCGCGCATCGTCAGCATGCCGCCGATCAACGCCAGCACGCAGGGCAGGAACGTAGTAACGACGCATGGCGCCCACACCGCGGCCGCAACCACCATCAATACCGGGAACAGCATCAGCGGCCGGTTGGGCTGGCTGAACACCACCGCCGTCAGCACGGTCATCGCCACCACGGCCAGAACGGCCACGAGCCGCCTGTTGTCCGGCAGCACCGGCTGGCCGTTATGCACCGCGTAGGAAAGGCTGATCGTGAAGGGCAGGAACGTGAGCAGACCAACCGCGTGGCCGATCATCCAGTGCACGAAATTGGCGCCTGGATCGATCTCCAGCACCATACCGGTCACCGCCAGGGCCGCCAGGCCGCTGACCATCGGCACGGCCAGCCCGATGCCGAGATAGTATCCCGCCAGCCATTCGAGAGTGTCGCCGGGCCAATAGGCGTCGAAGATGCGCTTGAGCATTATCGCGGCCATCAGGGCTTCCCCCACGTTGACCAGCGCGAGCTGCGCGGCGACGCGCCACCCGAACCCGAAGAAGCCCGTCGCCATGAAGCTGGCAAACGCGCAAAGAGCGATCGTCAACGGCCAGACGCGGCGCCCCGCCGTGAGCAGATATCCCGAGAGCAGCGCGCTTGATACCCAGATCATGGCGACGCCGCCGCTAAAACGGCTGATATGCACGGTCGTTGCCGCCGTGGCGAAATACAGCAGGGCCATGCCGGCAGGCCCGGCGATGGAGCGAGCAGCAAGGAAGCGGGAGGGGATCATGCACCCCCTTGTCTCTCGCAATGGTTAAATTCCGTCTAAGAGGAAGCCCCTATCCGCCGGCCGCACCGACGGAAACCGGCCCCAGAACGGCAACCTGGCGCGAATGTCGTGCCCGCCCCTTGCGTTCCGGGGCAATCGGGGCCACATGGGCGCCTTCGCTGGCCGGCGCTGTTGCGCCCTCGTGACGAGTCCTCGAGGACCCATGACTTTCACCGATCTTACACATGACCACGCACCCTGGGACGTGGATGGCGACAAGCTGCGCGAAGAGTGCGGCATCTTCGGCGTAATCGGCACGCGGGATGCGGCCGCGATGGTTGCGCTGGGGCTGCATGCCCTCCAGCATCGCGGGCAGGAAGCGGTGGGCATCACCAGCTTCGATGGGCAGGAATTCTATTCCCGCCGTGGCATCGGCCACGTTGCGCAGAACTTTTCCAGCGAACAGGCGCTGGCGGAACTGCCCGGCTCTACGGCCGCCGGCCACGTCCGCTATTCCACCACCGGCGGGTCGGGCCTGCGCAACGTGCAGCCGCTGTTCGCCGATCTTGCCACGGGCGGCTTCGCCATCGCGCACAACGGCAACATCTCCAACGCGATGTACCTGAAGCGCGATCTCGTGCGCAAAGGCGCGATCTTCCAGTCGACCTCCGACACCGAAGTCATCATCCACCTCGTCGCCACCAGCCGCTATCCCACCCTGCTCGATCGCTTCGTCGATGCGCTGCGGCTGGTCGAAGGCGCCTATTCGCTGATCTGCATGACACCGGCCGGCATGATCGCCTGCCGCGATCCGCTGGGTATCCGGCCGCTGGTGATGGGCAAGATCGGTGATGCGGTGGTCTTCGCCAGCGAAACCGTCGCGCTCGACGTGGTGGGTGCGGACTTCGTGCGCGAAGTCGATCCCGGCGAACTGATCCGCGTGGCGCATGACGGCGCGATCGAAAGCCACCGTCCGTTCGGCAATACCAGCGCGCGCCCGTGCATTTTCGAGCACGTCTATTTCAGCCGTCCGGATTCGCTGATGGGCGGCCGTTCGGTCTATCAGGTGCGCAAGGCGATCGGCGCGCAGCTCGCCATCGAAAGCCCCGCCGATGCCGATCTGGTGATCCCCGTGCCCGACAGCGGCGTGCCGGCCGCGCTGGGCTATGCGCAGCAGTCCGGCATTCCGTTCGAGCTGGGCATCATCCGCTCGCACTATGTCGGCCGCACGTTCATCCAGCCGTCGGACGGCGCGCGCCATGCCGATGTGAAGCGCAAGCACAACGCCAACCGCGCGCTGGTGGAAGGCAAGCGGATCGTGCTGATCGACGATTCGATCGTGCGCGGCACCACCAGCATGAAGATCGTGCAGATGATGCGCGATGCCGGTGCCAGCGAAGTGCACATGCGCGTCGCCAGCCCGCCGACGGAACACTCCTGCTTCTATGGCGTGGATACCCCGGAACGGTCGAAGCTGCTCGCCGCGCGCATGAACGTGCCGGCGATGGCCGATTTCATCCAGGCCGACAGCCTGGCCTTCGTCTCGATCGACGGGCTTTACCGCGCGGTGGGCGAAGCGCAGCGCAACAACGGCTGCCCGCAGTATTGCGATGCCTGCTTCACCGGCGATTACCCGACGCGGCTGACCGACGTGGGCGATCGCGACGCCACCGATCAGCTGCCACTGCCGGTCGGAAAGGTCGCCTGAATGACGCAGGGCAGCGGCCCCCTGACGGGGCAGGTCGCGCTGGTCACGGGCGCCAGCCGGGGCATCGGCGCGGAAACCGCGCGCGCCCTGGCCGCCGCCGGCGCGCATGTGGTGCTCGTCGCGCGATCGGCCAAGGAGCTTGAGCAGGTCGAGGAGGAAATCTTCCAGGCCGGCGGCAGTGCCACGATCGCGCCGGTTGATCTGACCGAACCGGAAGGCATCGCGCGGCTCGCCACGGCCATCTCCAGCCGCTGGAGCGCGCTCGACATCCTGGTCATCAACGCCGCCACGCTGCCCACGCTGACGCCCGTGTGGCAGATCGATCCGCGCGAGTTCAACCTGGCCATGACGCTCAACGTGATGGCCACGCAGGCGCTGATCGCCGGCTTCGACGCCATGCTGAAACGCAGCGGCAACGCCCGCGTCATCGGCGTGACGAGCAGCGTGGGCGCGAAACCCCGCGCCTACTGGGGCGCTTATGGCGCCTCCAAGGCGGCGTTCGACAACCTGCTGGAATCCTACGCGCAGGAAGTCCGGGCGATCTCGAACATCCGCGTCACCGTGCTCGATCCAGGCGCCACGCGCACGAAGATGCGCGCTCGCGCCTATCCGGGCGAAGACCCCAATTCGGTGAAAGCGCCGGACGTGGTCGCCGGGCGGATTGTGGCGCTGGCGCAGGAAACCCACGAAAGCCCACATCGCGAGCGCGTGGAAGCCTGATCCTTCAGCTCTGCTTCACCAGCGTGACCTGGCTGACGTCGATTCCGCCGCCCAGGAAGCCGCCCTCGCAATACATCAGGTAGTAGCGCCACAGGCGCACGAAACGGGCGTCGAACGCCGGCGGCAGGCGCCCTTCCTCCACGGCACGGTCGAACGCCTCGCGCCACAGGCGCAGCGTGCGAGCATAGTCCGCGCCGAAATCCTGCCGGTCCTCCCACGCCAGTCCGCGTTCCGCCGCCAGCGCGCGGAACGCGCTTTCGCGGATCAGCAGACCACCGGGGAAGACGTAGGCCTGAATGAAATCAGCGCTGGCGGCGTAGGCATCGAACAGGTCGTCGCGGATCGCAATGAACTGGATGGCCGCGCGTCCGCCGGGTTTCAGATGGCGGGCAATGCAATCGAACCACGATGGCCAGAACCGCCGGCCCACCGCCTCGACCATCTCCACGCTGGCGATCGCATCGAATTGCCCATCGACGTCGCGATAGTCCTGATGGCGATAATCGGTGCCGGGCACAGCCCGTTCGCGCGCCCAGGCCAGTTGCTCGTCCGACAGGCTGATGCCGACGACCCGCGCTCCGTGGGCCTGCGCGAACCGACGGGCGAGGAAACCCCAGCCGCAACCGATCTCCAGCACGCTCGCCCCCGGCGCAAGATGCAGCCGTTCCGCCAGCCGATCGACCTTGTGGACCTGGGCGGTTTCCAGGTCGGCATCCGGCGCAAGCCCGGCCCACAGCGCGCTGGAATAGCTCATCGATGGATCGAGCCAACAGGCGTAAAAATCGTTGCCGAGATCGTAGTGCGCGGAAATGTTCAGCCGCGCGCCCTTGCGGCTGTTGCGGCGCAACGCGTGCAGCACGCGGCCGGCCCAGCGCCAGGGCCCCTTGGCGCGCGCCATGTCCCCCATCGCCCTTGCGTTGCGCATGAACAATGCAAACAGGGTCACCGGGTCCGGGCTTTCCCATTCGCCGGCTTCCCAGGCCTGATACCAGCCGACCGAGCCCGCCGTCGCAAGCCGCAGCAATCCACGCCAGTCGTGCAGCGTGATTTCCGCCGCGTATCCCGGCGCACGCGCGCCGAACAAGCGGGTGGAACCATCGGGCAGACGGGCCAGCAGCGATCCTTCCGCCAGCCCGGTATCGATCCGGTCCAGCAGGCGGCTCATCGATCCGGTGATGAGCCGTGCCAGCAGCCCCGTGCCGGCGGTCATCGACCGGCCCCCCGCCACCAGATGCCCACCTCGTACCGGTGTTTGCGCGTTCATGGCGATACTATGCGCGGTTGATATCGGGACCGCAATCCCGACCGGCGCGAGAAAGGATCAGATCGTCTTCAAAGCCGCATGGGCTTCCAGCGCGCGCTGGCGCCCGGCAGCGTGGCCAATGATCGGCGCCGGGTAGCCGCCGGGCCGCACCGGCGGATCGTGGACAAGGGGATCGGGCACGCCCGCCAGTTCGGGCACCCAGCGCCGGATATAATCCCCCGCGTCGAACTTGGGCGATTGCGTCAGCGGGGCCATGATCCGCACGAACATGTTGGAATCGACGCCTGTGCCCGCGCTCCACTGCCAGTTGACCGCGTTGGAGCCATAGTCGGCATCGACCAGCGTATCCCAGAACCACTGTTCGCCGCGCCGCCAGTCGATCAGCAAATGCTTGATCAGGAAGCTGGCCGCGATCATCCGCACGCGGTTGTGCATCCAGCCCGAAGCCCACAGCTCGCGCATCCCGGCATCGACGATGGGATAGCCGGTGCGCCCCTGGCACCAGGCGCGGAAATCGCGGTCCGCCTCCGGCCCGGTGCGCCATGCCATCTGATCGAACGGCGCGCGTGCGTTGCGGGCGCCATAGTCCGGGAACTGGAGAATCACGTTCTGCGCATAGTCGCGCCAACCCACTTCCCCCAGGAACGTGCCGACCGATCCGCCCGCGTCGCGCACCGCATGCCAGATTGTCGCCGGCGATATCTCCCCGAAATGCAGGTGCGGGGAAAGCCGCGATGTCGCCTCCACCGAGGGCAGGTTGCGCCGTTCGGCATAGCGCCGCGCACGATCGGCGAACGCCGCCAGCCGTTCGCGCGCGCCGGACTCGCCCGGCGTCCATTCGGCGCGAAATCCTTCTGCCCAGTCCGGGGCGACCGGCAGCAATGCCCAGTCGGCCAGCGCGTCGCTTTCCGGCCATACCTCCGGTGCGGGCAGGGTTTCGGGCGCGGCCAGCGGCGCGGGTGGTGGCATCTGTTCGGTCAGCGCCCGCCAGAACGGGGTGTAGATGCGATAGGGTTGCCCTGCCCCGGTTCGCACCGATCCCGGCGGGGCAAGGTAATTCCCGTGATGGAGCACCAGATCGAGCCGCTGCGCCACCGCGCGCTCCGCATTGCGCCACCAAGGCTCGTAATGATGCAAGGCATGAACCCGCACGGCGCCCGTTTGCGCGGCAAGCGCCGCCAGCACGTCCTCGCAGCGCCCCCGCCGCAGCACCAGCCGCGATCCCCGCGCGCGCAAGTCCGCGTCCAGGCTGGACAGACTGTGGTGCAACCACCAGCGCGACGCCGCGCCCATGCGCCGGTGGCGCGGCGTCTCATCGTCCAGTACATAGACCGGGATCACCGGCCCTTCCGCCGCCGCCGCGTGGAACGCCGCCTGATCAGCCAGCCTCAGGTCGCGACGCAGCCAGACAATGACGGGTGGTTTCATGAAAATGCGCAGTCCTTCATGCGGGGGACTTTCCTAGCGGACCCGCCCGGTCATCCGGAAGCAGCCCCAAAGGGCAGACGTCATCCGCCCCCGCACCCGGCTCCGTCCACGGGCAGCGTGACAACGGTGTTGAAGTTGCGGCTCATGGCGGGGCCGGTGAAGCGGGCATCGCCAAACGTCACCACCGCACGGCAGCGTCCTTGTTCCACGCGCGCCACCGGCATTTGCGACCAGGCCAGGAACTTGCGTGCCGGCGCCGTGGCCTGCGCCGCGCGGCGGACGATCGGCTCCTGCATCCGGTCGGCCATCGGCGCGCCGAAGTCCACCAGCCCCTCAAGGCGGCGCAACGGATCATAGCGCCCCTGCACGATGAAGCCGTCTTGTCGCCAGACCACATCGCGCCGCCAGAACAGCAGCGGCTCGGGCGCGGCGAATATCCGGTCCGGCGTGGCATAAGGCGCATCGCGCGTCGGCGCGGCCCACGCCAGTGCGGAAATGGCAATGTTGCCGCCAATGAACAGCGCGGTTCCCGCCAGCGCCAGGATCGCCGGGCGACCGTTTCCGGTCCGCCGGGCGCGCCAGATGCCCAGCCCCAGCATCGCCAGCAGCCAGGGCGAGATAATGAACAACCCATCGGTGTGGAACCAGCGCGCGCTCGCCGGCGAAAGCAGCTGGATCGCATAGACGTTCTGCAGATCGAGCAGAGGGTGGGTCAACGCGCCGATCCAGCACAGCGCCAGCAGCCAGCCGAAGCGCATCGGCGGGCTTATCGTCTGCCAGTCGTCCCCGCCGCGCCTGCCAGCGGTCCAGCAGCCACAGCAGGATCGCCAGCACCGGCGGAAGCACCAGCACGCCTCCGATCAGGCCATGGGTGAAGCCGCGGTGCATCGCCAGCGGCGGCCACGGCGCCCAGCCGAAGAACACATCGATATCGGGCAGGTTGGCCGCCAGCACCGTGGCGGCCAGCCCCTTGCGCGTGCGGCGCTTCAGCCCGGTTTCGGCCAGCGCCCAGCCGACAAGGCTATGGGTCAGGTTATCCAACGCTGCCCTGCCGGCCCGTTCGCGCGATTCAGGCGTCCACCGTCCAGGTCTGGCCCTTGGCGAGCAGCTTGGCGAGGTTCGCGCTCTTGCCCGCGCGCGCCTGCGCATCCTGCGCCAGCACGGTCGCTTCGTAGGTCGGGCGGGGATCGTCGTAGATCACGCCCAGCGCCATCGGGAACGGGCCGAACGGCATCTCGACGAGCATATGCGCGATCGCGCGGTTCTTCACGTTGTGCACGATCACGCCCGCCGCCTGCCAATCGCCATCGACCACGTCGACGACCTTGAGGCTCAGCGTATCCATGTCGAGCGCGATGCCTCTCACGCCGCCGCTCTTCTCGCTGCCGAACAGCATGGGCTCGCCGTCCTTTACCCAAAGCTGGTTCTGGTCGGCCACGCCCTTGGCGGTGAAATCGTCGAAGCGGTCCTTGTTATAAACGATGCAGTTCTGGAAAATCTCCACGAACGCCGCACCCTGATGGCCGTGCGCGGCCTTGAGCACCGAGGACAGGTCCTTCGACACGTCATAGGCCCGCGCAATGAAGCGCGCGCCCGCGCCCAGCGCAAACGCGCAGGGCAGCGCCGGCCGATCGACCGAACCGAGCGGGGTTGTCGGCGAATGCGTGCCTTCGCGGCTGGTGGGCGAATACTGGCCCTTGGTAAGGCCATAGATCTCGTTGTTGAACAACAGGATCTGCGTGTTCACGTTGCGCCGCAGGATGTGCATCGTGTGATTGCCGCCGATCGACATGCCATCGCCATCGCCGGTGACCAGCCACACGTCGAGTTCGGGATTGGCCAGCTTGATTCCGGTCGCGAACGCGGGGGCGCGGCCGTGGATCGTGTGGAAGCCATAGCTTTCCACGTAGTAGGGGAAGCGGCTGGAGCAACCGATCCCGGAAACGAACACGGTCTTGGCGGGGTCCGCACCGATCTCGGGCAGCGTGCGCTGCACCGCCTTCAGGATCGCGTAGTCACCGCAACCGGGGCACCAGCGCACTTCCTGATCGGTTTCCCAGTCCTTGAGCGTGGTCTTGATGGGGGTCATGTCGTTCATAGTTCAATCCAAGTCGCAAATGCGTTTTGTGAAGCGCAGTCGGAGGCCATCTACCCCCAAAACAACATTCTCAACCGCAAAAACAGCAATATACCCAATCCGCCGCCATGGCATGCTTGAAGTATCGCTAGAGGTTAAAATCGCATAACCACTTGCTGCGAGCGCGTCTGAAACGTTCTTCCATTCATCATCGTCAGCTACCGCACCTTTGTCATGATAGTCCCTTGGGGGGCTCCACCAATACTGATGCAGGCAGGGTAACCGTTTGCCGTCTATATCCGGATAGCGGTTCGCATTCTCGATGACGGCGAACCAACTACCTTGCTGACCAACGGCTCTAGGCACCCAATTATCCTCCTAAGCCAATACCTCGGCGATCGCAGCCTCGATTTCGGCGATGGTGAACGGCTGGCCACTCGTCTTGTTGAGCGGCTTCGCGTCCAGCAGGAACTGGTCGCGCAGCACGGTCTTGAACTGGCCGGTGTTCATCTCGGGCACGAGGATGTTCTCGTACTGGCCAAGCAGGTCGCCCAGGTTGGTCGGCAGCGGCCAGACATGGCGGACATGGACGTGCGAGACATCCAGCCCCCGGGCGCGGGCGCGGCGCACGGCCTGGTGGATCGGCCCGAAGGTCGATCCCCAGCCAACGACCACCAGCTTGCCGCCTTCGGTGCCGAGCGTCACGTCCTGCTGCGGAATGCCGTGGGCGATGCCGTCCACCTTGGCCTTGCGCGCGTCGGTCATGGTCTGGTGGCTGGCCGGCGAATAATCGATGTTGCCGGTGCCGGGGTTCTTCTCGATGCCGCCGATGCGGTGCATCAGGCCCGGCGTACCCGGCTTGATCCACGGACGCGCGCCCTTTTCGTCGCGCGCGAAGGGCAGCAGTTCGCCATCCGGGCCGTTCTTCTCTTCGAGGAACTTGGCTGGGAACGGTGTGTAGCTGGCCGGATCGGGCACCTTCCACGGCTCGGCGGCGTTACCGATATAGCCATCGGTCAGCAGCATCACCGGCGTCATGTATTCCACCGCGATGCGGCAGGCCTCGATCGCGCAGTCGAAGGCATCGGCCGGCGAACGCGCCGCGATCACCGGCATCGGCGCATCGCCGTTGCGGCCATAGACGGCCTGGTAGAGATCCGACTGCTCGGTCTTGGTCGGCAAGCCGGTAGAAGGACCGCCGCGCTGCGAATTGACGATGACCAGCGGCAGCTCGGTCATGATGGCAAGGCCCATCGCCTCGCCCTTCAGCGCGATGCCGGGGCCGGACGACGAGGTGACGCCAAGCTGCCCCGCATAGGACGCGCCGATGGCCGAAGCGATCGCGGCGATCTCGTCTTCCGCCTGGAAGGTGGTGACGCCGAATTCCTTGAGCTTGGCCAGATTGTGCAGGATCGCCGAAGCCGGCGTGATCGGATAGCCGCCGAAGAACATGGGCAATTCCGCAAGCTGCGCCCCGGCCACGAGGCCCAGGCTCACCGCTTCCGCGCCCGTCACCGTACGATAGAGGCCCGGAGCGGTTTCCACCGGCGCGATGTGATACTGCTTCAGCGGCCCGGCGAGTTCCGCCGTCTCGCCATAAGCATGGCCGGCGTTGAGCGCGGCGATGTTGGCTTCGGCCAGCACCGGGGCCTTGGCGAACTTGGCGTTCAGCCAGTCCACCAGCGGCTTGCGGTCCCGATCGAACATCCACAGGGCCAGGCCCAGCGTCCACATGTTCTTGCAGCGCAGGGCTTCCTTGTTGCCCAGGCCGAACGGCTTGACCGCTTCGAGCGTCAGCGCCGAAATGTCGAACGCCAGAAGCTGCCACTTTTCGAGGCTGCCGTCCTCGAGCGGGTTCTGGTCGTACTTCGCCTTTTCAAGGTTGCGCTTGTTGAATTCGCCGGTGTCCGCGATGATGAGGCCGCCGGCCTTCAACTGGCCGACATTGGTCTTGAGCGCGGCCGGGTTCATCGCCACCAGCACGTCGGGCGCGTCGCCCGCGGTTTCGATCTCGGTCGATCCGAAATTGATCTGGAACGCGGAAACGCCGAACAGCGTGCCCTGCGGCGCGCGGATTTCGGCCGGAAAGTCCGGGAACGTCGCCAGATCGTTGCCCGCCAGCGCGGTCGACAGCGTGAACTGACCGCCGGTAAGCTGCATCCCGTCGCCGGAATCGCCCGCGAAGCGCACGACGACCGCTTCGGGTGCGGCGGGCGTGGTCCCGCCAGTCAGGGCGTCCGGACCTTCTGCAAGTGCTGTAACCATTCTCTTCCTCGTCTGCGCAACCGCGCTCTGGCAGCACGATCCGCCTATGTCTCCATCAATCCGCACGCAAAGAAGAAAATCTCTTCGACGCGAAACGCTGGAACGTCCTTGATTCCCATCGGAGACGCTAGTCAAGTTGCAAAAGCAGACTTAGGCATGATGGCGAAAAACGATTCCCGATCTCAAATGGACCGGGAACGCCACCCGCCGCACCGGCAACCGGAAGAGGAACCCGCAGCCATGTCAGACAGTGAGACGATCGACCGCCCGCAGCACTTCGTCCGGCCCGACGTGAAGGGTTTCCTCGATTACCTCAACGGCACCGGTGCCCCGCCGATGAGCGAGCTGGGGCTAGAAGCCGCGCGCGCCAGCTATCTGGCCATGCAGGAACTGGCGGAGCAGGACCCGCGCGATCTGGCGGTGATCCGCGATCTGACCTGCCCCGGCCCGGCCGGCCCGATCCCGCTGCGCTTCTACGACGCGCGCGACACACGCGAACCCGGCCCGGTCGTGATGTTCTATCACGGTGGCGGCTTCGTCATCGGCGATCTCGAAACCCACCACCGCCTCTGCACCGAAATCGCCGCCGAACTGGACCTGCCGGTCGTCGCGGTGGATTATCGCCTCGCGCCCGAAGCCCCCTTCCCCGCCGCGCCCGACGATTGCGAAGCCGCGACGCGGTGGGTAGCCGGCAGCCCGGCGGAACTCGGTCGCACGTTCACCGGCCTTATTCCCATGGGCGATTCGGCCGGTGGCAACCTCACCATCGTCACCACCCAGGCGCTGCAGGAAAAGCCCGCCGCTGTTCCAGTGGTCATCCAGGTGCCGATCTATCCGCTCAGCGACGACCGGCCCGACCACGACTCGTTCCTCTCCTTCGCCGACGGTTTCCTGCTGACGAAGGACACGATGGAATGGTTCGCCGATGGCTATCGCGCCGTACCGGGTGACAAGCGCGCCTATCCGCTCTACGGCGACCACTCGAACATGCCGCCCACGGTGCTGGTCACCGCAGGTCTCGATCCGATTCGCGATAGCGGCCGGGTCTATGGCGCTCAGTTGATCCTCGCCGGATCGGACGTGATCTTCCTGGAAATGAAGGGTACGATCCACGGGTTCACGCAGATCCGCAAGGCACTGCCGAGCGCGCAGGCTGACATGCGGTCCATCTTCGAGGCGGTCCGCCTGCTGCTGGAAAGGTTGAAATGAACGAAGAGTTTGCGGGGCTTCCCTACCGCCCCTGCGTCGGTCTGATGCTGGTCAACGCGCATGGTCAGGTTTTCGTGGGCCGGCGCATCGATGAACGGGCGGGGGAAGCCTGGCAGATGCCGCAGGGCGGCATCGACGACGGCGAGGAACTGCATCCCGCCGCGCTGCGCGAGCTGGGCGAGGAAACCGGCCTCACACCCGATCTGGTGACGGTCATCGCGGAAAGCCGCGAGGAATACTTCTACGACCTGCCCGATGAACTGCTCGGCAAGATCTGGAAGGGCCGCTATCGCGGGCAACGGCAGAAATGGCTGCTGCTGCGTTTCATCGGCCAGGATCAGGACGTACGGCTGGACGCGCACGAACACGCGGAATTCCGCGAATGGAAATGGATCGATCCGGAACTGCTGCCGGACGTGATCGTGCCGTTCAAGAAGCGCGTCTACCGTCAGGTTCTGGAAGAATTCCGCGACCTTATCTGACGCGCCGACGGGGCTGCGTCAGTTCGATTCCACCGTCGGCTGGGGCTTGATCGCCTCGGCCGAAACCACCTTCGGTGCCGGTCCCTTGGCGATCACGGCGGCCAGATCCTCAGTCTCGGCGCAGGTCTTGCCACACAGCCCTTCCAGCCGCGACAGGTTGCGTCGCGCCTTGTCGACGGCGCCCTTTTCCACCATCGCGCCGCCTTCGCCCGAAATGGCGGCCAGGTTGTTGGGATCGCGCGACAGCGCCAGCCGGTAGTAATGGATCGCCTTGCCCTGCATCCCGCTGCGCCGCGCGGCATCGGCCAGCGCCACGAACGTGCCGGTGTTGCCCGGATCGACCGCCAGCGCGGCCTCGAAGCTGTTGGTCGCCCCTTCAACGTCGCCCGCCGTGAGCGCCTTGCGCCCCGCGTCCAGCAACGCCTGCGCCCGGGGGTCGATCGCCTCGGTCACCTTTGCCGTTCCCATGCTTCCGGTGACGCCGGCAAGCAACGAAAGGGCAAGGGCAACGGGTGTGTAGCGCATCACGAACTCCTTCAGCCGGGAGCCAGGGCGTGGTGATCCGGCGGTCATGGCCTTATCATCTATCATAGGCGGCGAAGCGTCGAGAAGAAAAACCCGTCGGTCCCGTCATGCGCCGGGGAAAGCCGCCATCCCGCCCCCCGTGCCCGCCCGGCCGGCATCGCCGGGAGATCGGACCGCCAGTCCTGCCTTTCGGCCAGGAACGCAGCCACCCCGTCCGCGCCTTCGGCATCGAGCAGCGAACAGACGATATAGGTCAGCCGTCCGCCCGGACGCACCAGATCGGACGCCACGCGCAACAAGCGCGCCTGCGTCGCCGCGTACCGTGCGATCGCGTTGGGCGACAACCGCCAGCGCGCCTCGGGATTGCGCCGCCAGGTGCCCGTGCCCGAACAGGGCGCATCGATCAGCACGGCATCCGCCCTGCCCGCCCAGTCCGCCAGCATCGCCGCTTCGCGGTCCGGATCGAGCAGCCGCGTTTCCGCGATCGCTCCCGCGCGCGCCGCGCGTTCGGGCAAGCGTGACAGGCGCGGCCGGTCGATATCGCAGGCCAGCAGATGCCCGCGGTTCTCCAGCGCCGCCGCCAGCGCCAGCGTCTTGCCGCCGGCGCCCGCGCACAGGTCGATCACGCTTTCGCCCGGCTGGACCGCCAGCGCCGCGCAGGCGAGCTGGCTGCCCGTGTCCTGCACTTCGAACAACCCTTGCGCGAATTCCGGCCAGCTTTCCGCCGCGGTGCCCGCCGGCAGGCGCAGCGCGTCCGGCGCGACGGTGCGCTCCGCCGCCACCGGCAGGCGCGCGGCCAGTTCCTCGCGCGTGGTCTTCAGCCGGTTGGCCCGCAGGTCCAGCGGCGCCCTGCCCAGCAAGGCGCCCTGCTCGTTGGCGTCCAGGCCCGAGGCCAGCAGCGCCTCCTCCAGCCAGCGCGGCGCAATGCCGCCCGCCGCCGCCGGTTCGCCCGGCGTGATCGGCGCGGGACCATAGGTGGAACCATCGAAAAGGGCGGCCAGAACGGAATCTTCCGCCGCCAGCCGCAGCACCGCGGCACGGCCGCTCGCCGGCGCTTCACCGCAGGCGCGGATGGCGTTCCACGCCAGTTCGCGGATCGCGCGGCGATCCTTCGATCCCACGAAGCGCCGCGCCCGGAACCACTCCGCCGCGATCCGGTCTGCCGACGCGCCCTGCCGGGCCGCCGCCGCGATCACCGCGTCAAGGATGTCGATCGCGGCCTGGACGCGCGCGGCGGGGGTCACCGCGTGGGGTAGTTCGGCGCCTCGCGCGTGATCGTCACGTCATGGACGTGGCTTTCGCGCAGGCCCGCGTTGGTGATGCGCACGAACTTGGCATTCTTGCGCAGACTCTCGATCGTGGCGCTGCCGGTGTAGCCCATCGCCGCCTTGATCCCGCCAACGAGCTGGTGGACCACGTCCTTGGCCGGTCCCTTGTAGGGCACCTGTCCCTCGATGCCTTCGGGCACCAGCTTCATCTGGTCCTTGATGTCCTGCTGGAAATAGCGGTCCGCCGAACCGCGCGCCATCGCGCCGACCGACCCCATGCCGCGATAGGACTTGTAGGCCCGGCCCTGGTACAGGAACGTCTCGCCCGGCGCTTCCTCGGTGCCGGCCAGCATCGAACCGATCATGATCGAGCTGGCGCCCGCCGCCAGCGCCTTGGCCGCATCGCCCGAGGTGCGCAGGCCACCATCGGCGATTACCGGCACATTGCTGCGATCGGCTTCCTCGGCGCATTCCATCACGGCGGTCAACTGCGGCACGCCCACGCCCGCGACGATGCGCGTGGTGCAGATCGATCCCGGCCCGATGCCCACCTTGATGCCGTCCGCCCCGGCATCGATCAGCGCGCGGGTCGCTTCGCCCGTGGCGACGTTGCCAGCGATCACTTGCACCGTGTTGGAAAGCTTCTTCACGGCTTCCACCGCGCGCGCGACATCGCGGTTATGGCCATGCGCGGTATCGATGATGATCACGTCGCATTCGGCCTCGACCAGCGCCTTCGTGCGCTCCAACCCCTTTTCGCCCACGGTTGTGGCGGCGGCCACGCGCAGGCGGCCCGCCGCGTCCTTGGTAGCGCTGGGGAACGTCACGGCCTTCTCGATGTCCTTCACCGTGATCAGGCCGATGCAGTGGAAGGCATCGTCCACCACCAGCAGCTTTTCGATCCGGCGCTGGTGCAGCAGGCGGCGCGCATCGTCGCCGCTGGTGCCGAGCTTCACCGTGGCCAGGTTCTCGTGCGTCATCAGTTCGCGCACCGGCTGCGCCGGATTGTCGGCAAACCGCACGTCGCGATGGGTAAGGATGCCAAGCAGCTTGCCGCTTGGCTCCACCACCGGAATACCGCTGATCTTGTTGGCGCGCATGATCGCCTGCGCCTCGCCCAGCGTGGCATCGGGCGCGATCGTGATCGGGTTGACCACCATGCCGCTTTCGAAGCGCTTGACCGCGCGGACCGCTGCCGCCTGTTCCTCCACCGTCAGGTTCCGGTGCAGCACGCCGATCCCGCCCAGCTGCGCCATGACGATCGCCATGTCCGCCTCGGTCACGGTGTCCATCGCCGAGGACAGCACCGGAATGTTGAGCGAGATCGCGCTGGTCAGGCGGGTGCGGGTATCGGCCTGCGATGGCAGCAGATCGGACTCGCCGGGACGCAGAAGAACGTCGTCGAAGGTAAGGCCGAGGGGGATATCCATGGTGCTGCCACTTTCAGTCCGGGGAGAATCGTGGCGGCCCATGTAATCAAGCCGGGCGGTTTGCGCTAGGGGGTAGCGCCTTTGGTCGCACCGCCGCCCGATCCGGGCGCCGGAACGCGCTTCGCGTCGGCGAATTCGCGCACCAGTTCGGTGTGCAGCGTCACGTCATCGGCCATGCCGCCCACCTCGATCAGGTCCGCCTTGTCCGCCGGGGTGTGGTAGCGCTCCTTCATGAACCGGTCGAGCCGCTCGGGATCGCCATAGCTGCTGCTGACCATCACCGCCGGTACATCGTGCTGCATAAGCGCCCAGCTATCCTGCCGCCGCACGAAAGCGTTGGCGGCATCGTCATTCACCAGCCTGCGCTTCATCCGCGCCACCACGCGGCCGATCCCGGCATCGAGCCCGGTCATGCCCCGGCCGACGATCGCGACCGGCCGCCCGGCCGGCACCAGCCCCGTGCTGTCGACATTGAAGGCGGCCACCACCTTGTCGAGCGGCAGCGGCGGGTTCTCGGCAAACGCCATCGCACCCAGCAGACCCAGCTCCTCGCCCGTGGTCGCGACGAAATAGACATCGCGGTCCATCGGCTTGGCGCCGCGCGCCTGCCCGCGCACCAAGCTGCGCGCGACTTCGGTGATCACCGCCACGCCCGACGCATTGTCGACCGCGCCGGGGCAAAGCCTGGGCGGCGTGCCGCACTGGCCGAAGTGATCCCAGTGCGCCATCACCAGCACCGCGCCGGCGGCGGGATTGCGCCCCTCGATCTTGCCGATCAGGTTGTGCGTCCGCACGCGCGTTTCCGTGCTGGTCGCCTCCAGCGATCCTTCCACGCCCAGCAGGCGCGAAACAAAGCCAGCCGCGGCCGCCTCGTGCCGCAGGGCGACCACATCGCGCGCGGCGCCACCCGCCAGCATCTGCCCGGCAAAGGCCGGAGTCACGAAAGCCTCGATGTCCCCGCCCAATTGCCCGCCCGCCAGCGCATAGCCCGCGCGCCGACGGCGGGCCGTCACTTCGTCGATGCGCCGATCGCCGTCCAGCACCACGATCACCGCCGATGCGCCGGCATCGAGCAGACGCCCCGGCCGGTCCTCGGTCGGGGCGGAGGGTGTCCCCGGCGGCAGGCTGTCGAGCATCAGCGCGATCCGACCCGCCAGTTCCGCGCGCGGCGGCACCGGCCCGATGCCATGCCCCACGAACAGCACCGGCGCATTCTCCACCAGGCTGCGCAGGCCGGACGTGACGACGAAAGCCCCGTCCTGCGAAACCGCCAGCCGCTGTTTTCCGCGGCGGAACGCCACGCGCGAGGCAGCCGGCACGCGCTCCACCAGTTCCACGGGGGCGAACCACGCACTGCCGGGATTGTTCGTGCCCGATTCCAGCCCGATGTCGAACCATTGCCGGGCAAGATAGCGCAACGTCTTCGTCTCGCCGTCGGTGCCCGGCTCACGGCCGCCGAATTCCTCGCTGGATAGCGTGACCACATGACTGCGCAGCGCGGCTTCCAGCGGCGTGTCCCGCCGCGACACGGGCGAAGCGGCGTTGAGCAGCGACAGCCCGGCCACGGCCACCGCCGTCGCCCGAACCAGCCGAAGCCTGCCAACACGACTCATCGACGCCCCCAAACGCTTCAACGCAGACCCGTGCTGGCAAATGCCCGAAGCCGGCGCAAGTTCCTCCTTTGGGTTCAAAAGATGAACCACCGCTGGGCAGGTTCGTTCGCGGTATTGGCCAGATCAGGCCTTTCTGTGCCATAGCGGCAGCCGGGACCGGAAAGGACAGGCAGACAAGACGATGCGGCTCGACGACTTCGACGATTCGATCAACGTGGAGGATCAGCGCGGCGGCGGCGGTCGCGGCTTTCCCGTCATCGGCGGCACGGGCGGGCGGCTCGGCTGCGGCACTATCGTGATCGCGCTGATCGCGGTCTTCGTGTTCGGCGCCGATCCGGCGCAGATGCTCGGCTCGCTCCAGCAGCAGACCCAGGAGCAGCAGAGCCTTCCCGCCGGCCCGGCCGAGGCGGGCGGCGGCTCCAGCGTGCAGGAAATCTGCTCCGTGAACCCCTTCAGCCGCGAAAGCTGCAACGCGCTATCCTCGCTCAACAAGACGTGGAAGCCGCGCTTCGACAAGGCCGGGATCGCGTTTCGCGCACCGAAGCTGGTGTTCTATTCGCAGCAGGGCCAATCGGGCTGCGGCGCGGCGCAAAGCGCGATGGGGCCGTTCTACTGCCCGCCGGACCAGGGCATCTACATCGACACCGATTTCTACACCGAGATGGACAAGCAGATGGACGCGGGCGGCGATTTCGCGCGCGATTACGTGATGGCGCACGAATATGGCCATCACATCCAGAACCTGCTTGGCCTGTCGGATCAGGTCCACAGCCTGCAACAGCGCAATCCTTCCCGCGCCAACGAACTCTCGGTACGGCTGGAATTGCAGGCCGATTGCTATGCCGGCGTCTGGGCCGGGCTCAACAAGGACCGGATCGAGCCGGGCGACATCGAGGAAGGGCTGAAGGCCGCGCACCAGATCGGCGACGATACGCTGATGAAGGCGGCCGGGCGTCGTCCGGTGGAAGCCGCCTTCACCCATGGCAGCGCCGCGCAGCGCATGACCTGGCTGCGCAAGGGCATCGAAACCGCCGACGAGGACCAGTGCGACACCTTCTCCGACCTTCGGCAATGAGGCCCTAAGGAACCCGAAGCGGCAATGGGCGTATTCTCTCCAAACCGGGGAGTTTACCGATGACGAAACAAAGCCTCGTTTCCCTCGCGGCCCTTTGCGCCACGCTCACCGTCGGCCTGATCCCGGCCGGCGGTTCGGCACAGACGGCGGTCGCCCCCAAGGACGTGACCGCCGGCGACGTGGTGACCAAGCCACTGTCGGACATGAATCTCAAGAAGGAGGATATTCCACCCATCCTTCTGAACGCCCGCGACAAGCCCTATGATCTGACCGGCCTGCGCCGGTGCAGCGATCTGCAGGGCGAAGTGCGCCGGCTCGACGCCGTGCTGGGCGACGACATCGACGTGGTCGAGGAAAAGACTGCGGGCGAAAAGCGCGGCAACACCGTGGGTTCGCTCGCCAAATCGGTGGTGGGATCGCTGATCCCGTTCGGCGGCATCATCCGCGAGATTTCGGGCGCCAACGAGAACCAGCGCCAATGGCAGGTCGCGCTCTATGCCGGTTCCGTCCGTCGCGCCTTCATCAAGGGCGTGGGACAGCAGCGCGGCTGCCGCTATCCGGCCCATGCTGCCAGCGCCGCCGATGTCGCCCGGCTGACGGCCACGCGCGAGGCCGAGGACCGCAACAGCAAGGCGGAAAGCCGCGACACGAAAGAGAGCAAGGACGGCACCCGCTACGAATCGCGCGCAGTCGTCCAGCCCACACCGCGACGGCGATAGAAATGTAAGACAATCATGACGCTTGAAAACTCTTGCCTCAAGCGTTCGTCATTGCGAGCGTAGCGAAGCAATCCAGAGCGGCTTTAGCGTGGCTCTGGATTGCTTCGTCGACTAGCGTCTCCTCGCAATGACGATGGTGAGGTGCGAAAAAACATATACACCAAATGAAAAGACCCCCGGATCGCTCCGGGGGTCTTTTGCTGTTCGCGTGTCCGCGAAGATCGATCAGTACACGCGGGCCTTGGGCTTGATGTACTCGACATCGTCGGTCAGCGTGTATTCGTGGACCGGGCGGTAATCCAGCTTCACGCCGCCGCCCTGGCCGCCCCAGCCGTCGAACCAGGCGACAGTGTGCTTCATCCAGTTCTTGTCGTCGCGGTTCGGGAAGTCCTCGTGCGCGTGGGCGCCGCGGCTTTCCTTGCGGTTGTAGGCGCCGTGCATGGTGACCGACGCCTGCGCGATCAGGTTGTCCAGTTCCAGCGTCTCGATCAGGTCCGAGTTCCAGATCAGCGAGCGGTCGGACACGTTAACGTCCTGCATACGCTGGTAGGTTTCGCCCAGCTTCACCTTGCCTTCGGCCATCAGTTCGTCGGTGCGGAACACCGCTGCGTGGCCCGACATCGTGCGCTGCATCTCCACGCGGATTTCCGCGGTCGGCGAACCACCCTTGGCGTTGCGGAAGTGGTCGAGGCGGCCGAGCGCGAGGTCCGCGCTGTCCTTGGGCAGCGAGTTGTGCGCGGTGCCGGGCTTGACCAGTTCCTTAAGGCGCAGGCCGGTGGCGCGGCCGAACACCACGAGGTCGATCAGCGAGTTCGAGCCGAGGCGGTTGGCGCCATGGACCGAAACGCAGGCCGCCTCACCCACCGCGAACAGGCCGGGGACGACCGTTTCGGGGTTGCCGTCGGCGCCGATCGTCACGACTTCGCCGTGGTAGTTCGTCGGGATGCCGCCCATGTTGTAGTGGACCGTGGGAACGACCGGCAGCGGCTGGCGCGTCAGGTCCACGCCGGCGAAGATCTTGCCGCTTTCGGTAATGCCCGGCAGGCGTTCCGCCAGCACCTTCTGATCGATGTGATCGAGGTGCAGGTAGATGTGGTCCTTGTGCGGGCCAACGCCACGGCCTTCGCGGATTTCCATGGCCATCGAGCGCGAAACGACGTCGCGGCTGGCGAGGTCCTTCGCCGAAGGGGCATAGCGCTCCATGAAGCGCTCGCCTTCGGAATTGGTGAGGTAGCCGCCCTCGCCGCGCGCGCCTTCGGTGATCAGCACGCCCGCGCCGTAAATGCCGGTGGGGTGGAACTGCACGAATTCCATGTCCTGCAGCGGCAGGCCGGCGCGCAGCACCATGCCGCCGCCGTCGCCGGTGCAGGTATGGGCCGAGGTGGCGGTGAAGTAGCAACGGCCGTAGCCGCCCGTCGCCAGCACGACCGCGTGGCTGCGGAAGCGGTGGATCGAGCCGTCATCGAGGCACATCGCGATCACGCCACGGCATTCGCCGTTTTCCATGATCAGGTCGATCGCGAAGTATTCGATGAAGAAGTCCGCGTCGTACTTCAGCGATTGCTGGTACAGCGCGTGGAGCATGGCGTGGCCGGTGCGGTCCGCCGCCGCGCAGGTGCGCTGCACCGGCGGGCCTTCGCCCATGTTCTGCATGTGGCCGCCGAACGGACGCTGGTAGATCGTGCCGTCCTTGTTGCGGCTGAACGGCACGCCCGCGTGCTCCAGCTCGTACACCGCCGCTGGCGCCTCGCGCACCATGTATTCGATCGCGTCCTGGTCGCCCAGCCAGTCCGATCCCTTGACGGTATCGTACATATGCCAGGTCCAGTGATCCGGCGTGTTGTTCTGGAGCGAGGCGGCGATGCCGCCCTGCGCCGCCACGGTGTGCGAGCGCGTGGGGAAGACCTTGGTGATGCAGGCCGTGCGCAGGCCCGCCTGGGCGCTGCCCATCGTGGCGCGCAGGCCGGAACCGCCCGCGCCGACCACGACCGTGTCATAGGTATGGTCGATGATCTTGTAGGCGGGCTGGGTGGAAGCAGAAGAAGCCATGGATCAGGCGCCCCCGAGAGCGATGCGGAGAACCGAAAGGATGCCGAAAGCGGCACCGGCGAAAGGCACGAGGTTGACGAGCAGCCAGGCGGTGAACTTGCCGGCATCCTCGTGCAGGTAGTCCTCGAGCATCACCTGCACGCCAAGGCGCGCGTGATAGAACGTGTTGATCATGATAAGGATCAGCGCCGTGGACGAGAGCGGACGCGCCGCCCAGGCATGGACCGTCGCATAATCGTAGGCCGGCAGCAGCGCCAGGCTGGCCAGCAGGAACGGTATGAGAACGATGTTGCCGACCGCGGTCAGACGCGAGAGCAGCCAGTGATGCGCGCCCTGGTGGCTGGAGCCCAGCCCGCGGACGCGTCCGATTGAGGTTCCGTTACCCATGGTATCCCCGACGTTTGAATGGACCCTGCCGGCGCTTAGCGCAGCAGCAGGAAAGCCCAGAAAAGGATGGTGGAAGCGATCGAGAAGATCAGCGTGACAACCGACCAGCGCGCATTGGCGTGCAGTTCGTAACCGGCGCCGATATCGAGGATCAGGTGGCGCACGCCGCTGGCGAGGTGCTGGAAGAACGCCCAGGTCAGGCCCACGAACACGATCTTGCCCAGAATGGCGGTGACGAACTGGAGCGCGCCGCCGGTGCCGGTCCAGACCCAGCCCAGGAAGCTTGCATAGGCTTCGGGACCGCTGGCGATCGCGCCGACCCACCACAGGAGCAGGCCAAGACCGGCAAAAGCCAGGCCATTGCCGGTAACGCGGTGAAGGATCGAAACCAGCATGGCCGGCCCCCAACGCCAGATCTGGAGATGCGGCGAAATCGGCCGGTTGCTGCGCGCCTGCGCCATGTGAACCCCCTAAAATGGTTGGCGATCGCGTTTTGGGCCGCGATCGGGAAGCGATTCGGTATTAGTCGAAATGCCGACCTGTGCAAGCGGACCAAAGTACAATTCGCCCCGCTCGGCGCCGACGCGGTTGCACCGCAACGAAACCGACTGCAAGAGGAACTTCATGACCTTCCCCCACGTCCTCGTCACCGGATCGTCGCGCGGCATCGGCGCAGCCATCGCCAAGAGCCTGGATGCGCGCGGAGCCCACGCCATCCGGCATGGCAACACACCCCGCGCCGGAACGCTGGCCGCCGACCTGTCCGACCCTTCCGCGCCGCAACAGCTGTGGCAGGCCGCCCTGGCCCAGGCGGGCGGCACGATCGATGTGCTGGTCAACAATGCCGGCCTGTTCGAGGCGAACCCGCTCGACCGGTCCGACATCGCCTGGCTGGACGGTTGGGAGGACACGCTGCGGATCAACCTGACGTCCGCCGCGCAGCTATCGCGCTTCGCCGTGCGGCACTGGCTGGAGCGCGGCGTGGCAGGGCGCATCGTTCATATCGCCAGCCGCGCCGGCTATCGCGGAGACTCGCCGGATCACTGGCACTATGCCGCCGCCAAGGGCGGGATGCTGGCGCTGCACAAGACGATCGCGCGCGGCTATGCGGCGAAGGGCATCCTCAGCTACGCGATCACGCCGGGCTTCACCGATACGGCCATGGCGGGTGATTATCTCGCAAGCCGGGGCGGCCCCGGCCTGCTGGCGGACATTCCGCTGGGCCGCGTGGCCACGCCCGACGAAATCGCCGCCATCGCGGTATTCTGCGCGCTCGACGCGCCCCCCAGCATGACCGGCGCGGTGATCGACGCCAACGGAGCCAGCTATGTCCGCTAAAGCGCTTGCCCTTGCCGCCCTTTTGCTGGCCGGCGCTCCCGCCGCCCATGCCGCCACCGCGCCGGCCCCCGCCGATCCCGTGGCGGCGCGGGCGATCCTGTCCGCCTGCGAGGGCAAGGACAGCTTTTCCGATCCCGCGCCCGCCGCGCGCATCTATGGCAACGTGTGGTACGTCGGCACCTGCACGGTCAGCGCGATCCTGCTCACATCGCCACAGGGCAATGTGCTGATCGATGCCGTGACCGAACAGGCCGCGCCTTCGATCCTTGCCAACATCCGCGCCGCCGGCGTCGATCCGCGCACGATCCGCTGGATCGTGACCAGCCACGAGCATTTCGACCATGTCGGCGGCCTGGCCACGCTGCAACGCGCCACCGGCGCGAAGATCGCGGCGCTGCGCGCGGGGCTGCCGGCGTTGACCAGCGGCAAGACCAGCCCCGCCGATCCGCAAGCCGGCCACATCGATCCCTTCGCGTCGGTCCGCGTCGATCGCGTGCTGCGCGATGGCGAAGTGTTGCGCGTGGGGCCGCTGGCGCTGACCGCGCTGGCAACGCCCGGCCATACCGAAGGTTCGACCAGCTGGCGCTGGACCAGTTGCGGCGGCAACGCGGGCTGCCAGCGCTTCACCTATGTCGACAGCCTGACCGCTCTGCCGCTGGGCAACTACCGCTTCGCGGATCACCCTGACCGCGTGGCCATGTTCCGCCGCACTTTCGCCCGCGTGCGTGCGTGGGATTGCGGCATCCTGCTCACCCCGCACCCGTCGGCCAGCGATTTGATCGAACGGATGGCCGGGCAAGCGCCACTGCGCGATCCCGGCGCCTGCCGTGTGCTCGTCGATGGGGCGCAGGATCGGTTGAACAAGGCCCTGAAGGACACGACGCCACGACCATGAGCTGGAAAATCACCGTTTACGCGCCGCGTCCCATCATCCAGGCCGCGCTCACCGCGCACGAGGACGTGTTCGACTGGGATGCCGACATTGTCATCGCCGGCAGCGAGATTGCCGAGGACAAGCCGGAGGACTGGCAGCTCGAAGCGTGGCTTCCGCGCAAGCCGGCGCGCGCGGACAAGGCGGCGATCACCGCGCTGTTCGCGGATGCCGAACCCGATCTGCTGATCGAGAAACTGCCGGACGAGGACTGGGTCACGCTGAGCCAGGCCGGGGTCGAGCCGATCGACGAAGGCCCGTTCCACGTCCACACGCCCGAATATCCCCCGCGCGCGGAGCCGGGCATCCGCAACTTCGTGATCCCCGCCAGCCAGGCCTTCGGCACCGGCCAGCACGCCACCACCGCCGGCTGCCTCGCCATGCTGGCGCACATCAAGGCGCAGGGGACCATCGTGCGCAATCTGGCCGACATCGGCACCGGCACCGGTCTGCTCGCCTTCGCCGCGATGCACTTGTGGCCGTCCGCGCGGGCCATCGCCAGCGACATCGACGCGGTCTGCGCGCCGGTGGTGCTGGAGAACGCGCAAGGCAACGGCGTGGCGATCGGCGATGGTTCCGGCGCGCTGACCATGGTCGTCGCCGCCGGGATGGATCACCCGCTGCTCGCCGCCAGCGCGCCCTATGACCTACTCATCGCCAATATCCTGGCCGGGCCACTGACCGAACTTGCCCCCGCCTTCGCCGGCGCGGTCGCCCCCGGCGGGTCGGTGCTGCTGGCCGGTCTGCTCGAAACGCAGGAACCGGCGGTGCGCGCCGCCTATCGCCGCGCCGGCCTGCGCCTTGCCGCGCGCCTGGTGCGGGGCGACTGGTCGATCCTGTGGCTGCGCCGCCGGCAGGGTGGCGCGGTGCGCGAAAGCCGGGTGGGTGCCCTGCCCGAATGGTCGAAGCGCTGGTAGCTCAGCGCGCCGCCAGCGTATCGCGCAGCAGCGCTAGTCCGGCACGCGCGAAGGCGAACATGTTGGCCAGCCGCTCCTCGCTGCCGGTCGAAACCACGGCGGACGCCGAAACGCCCGGCCCGACCACGGCCACGGCGCTAGTGCCGGAAGCCACGCCCAGCGGATGCTTGCCCGGCCCCGCCGCGCCGGTCTCGGCCAGGCCCCAGTCCGCGCCATAGCGCTTGCGGATCAGGTCCGCCTGCGCCAGCGCATAGCTTTCCGTGGCCGAGGTCAGCCCGCGCAGCGATCCGGGCTCGTGCCCCAGCACGATCCGCCGGCCCTTCAGCGTATAGATCACGCCGCTGCCCAGGAAGAACGCCGACGCGCCCGGCATGGCGAGCAACCCGGCCGACATCAAGCCGCCCGTCGCGCCATCGACCACCGCCAGCGTCTCGCCCCGCGCCTTCAGCAGGGCCCCCGCTTCGGCGCCGATCGCGGCAAGTTCCTCGATCGTCACGCGCGCGATCCCACCAGCGCCAACCCGAAGGCCACGAAGATGCTGCCCGTCAGGCGGTTGAACGCCTTCTTCAGCCCCGGCCGCGTCAGGAACCCGGCAATGCCCCGGCCGCCCAGCGCATAGACGAAGTACCACGAAATCTCGATCACCGAGAACGTCAGCACCATTACGCCGAACTGCGGCAGCTTGGGCTGCGTGGCATCGATGAACTGCGGCAGGAAGGCCGCCGCAAACAGCAGCGCTTTGGGATTGCTGATCCCGATGACGAAAGCGGTGCGGAACACGCGCCAGGTCGAGAGGCCGCGATCGACCTCGCCCTCGCCGATATCGATGGCGGCATCATCGGCCGTCCACGACCGGTAGCCGAGGTACACGAGATAGGCCGCGCCGGCGTAGCGCAGCACGGTGAACAGGCCCGGAATCGCCAGCAGCAACGCGCTCAGCCCCAGCGCAGACGCCGTCAGCAGGCCGAACACCGCGATGAAGCACCCCGCCATCGCCGCGAACGACCGCGCCAGCCCCAGTTCGACGCTGCGCGCCATGACGTGCAGCATGTTCGGCCCCGGCGTGGCCGAAACGAAGAAGACGGTGACCGCATAGAGCCACCAGGTATGCCAGGCCATGATCCTATCCCGCGTTCCGGACGATGTCGGCCCAGGCCGCCTCGTCGATGACTTCTATGCCGAGTTCGGCGGCTCTTTTTAGTTTGCTGCCCGCACCCGACCCCGCCACGATCAGGTCGGTCTTGGCGGATACGGCGCCTGCCGCCCGCGCGCCCAGCGCCTCGGCCTGCGCCTTGGCTTCGTCGCGGCTCATCGTTTCGAGCTTGCCGGTGAAGACCACAGTCTTGCCGGAGACCTCGCTGTGTCTGGTTTCGACGACATAATCCGGCGGCGAGACTTCGGACAGGAGATCGTCCCACACCGCCACGTTGTGCGATTCGTGGAAGAAATCCGCAAGCGCCTCGACCACCACCGGCCCCACGCCGTCGATCGACAGCAATTCGGCCCTCGCTTCGAGCACGTCTGGCGACAGGGCATCGGACGCCTCCGCTGCCTGTTTCGTCGACGCGAAGGGAGCATGCGCCCGCTCCACCACCGCGCGCAGCTTCGGCAGCGTCACGAACCGCTTCAGCAGGTCGCGCGCGGTCACCGCGCCCACGTGGCGGATGCCCAGGCCGAACAGCAGGCGCGCGGCGTCGGGCTGGCGCTTGGCCTCGATCGCCATCAACAGGTTATCGACAGACTTGTCCTTCCACCCCTCGCGCCCAACGATCTCGTCGCGCCGCTGGCGCAGGCGATAGATATCGGCCGGGCTTTCCAGCCAGCCGAGCGCGAAGAACTCCGCGATCGTCTTCTCGCCCAGCCCCTCGATATCCAGCGCGGCGCGGCTGACGAAGTGCCGGAGCCGTTCGGTGCGCTGCGCCGGGCAGATCAGCCCCCCGGTGCAACGGACATCGACCTCGCCCTCCTCGGCCACCGCTTCCGAGCCGCATTCGGGGCAGTGATCGGGAAAGTGATAGGGATCGCGGGGTTCGTCGCGCGTCAGGTTCTCGACCACCTGCGGAATCACGTCGCCCGCGCGCTGCAGAACCACGCGATCGCCCACGCGCACACCCAGCCGGCCGATCTCGTCGCGGTTGTGCAGGGTTACGTTGGTGACGGTGACGCCGCCGACCAGCACGGGCTTCAGCCGTCCCACCGGCGTCAGCTTGCCGGTGCGGCCCACCTGGATGTCGATCGCTTCCAGCGTGGTCTCGGCGCGTTCGGCCGGGAATTTGTGGGCCAAGGCCCAGCGTGGGGCCTTGGCCACGAAGCCCAGCCGCTGCTGCCAGTCCAACCGGTCGACCTTGTAAACAACGCCGTCTATCTCGAACGGCAGGCTAGCGCGCTGGCTGGCGATTGCGTAATAATGGTCTAGCATAGCTTCAAGAGAGTGCGCTCTTTTGAGCAGACTAGAAACCCGCAGACCAAGTTGTTCTACAACCCGCATGGTATCGTACTGAGTTTCCGCAACAGGCTCGGTCAGAACTCCCCAACCATGAGCAAAAAACTTGAGAGGCCGGGATGCGGTTACAGTTGGATCCTTTTGACGTAACGCCCCAGCTGCAGCGTTTCTCGGGTTAGCGAACTGTCGGACTTTGCTGTCGTCGAACGCTTCCCCTTTTGCCTCTGCCTGCGCCCGCGCCTCATCGATCAGGCGCTTATTTAATGCGCGAAAGGCTACCTTTTCCATATAGACTTCGCCACGGATTTCAAAAACGCGCGGTGGCGGCGAATTGCCTAGTCTAGTTTGGCGCCATTCAAGCTCATGGGGTATGCCGTCAATATGAGCAACGTTCGCGGTTACGTCTTCGCCGACTTGCCCATCGCCACGGGTCGCAGCGCGTACCAATTTGCCATGCTCGTAGCGCAATGAGCAGGACAATCCGTCGATCTTATCTTCGACAGTAAATTGCACCAGCTCGTCATCCGGCAGCGCGAGGAAGCGCCGCACACGCGCGACGAATTCCGCGACTTCCTCGTCCGAGAACGCGTTGTCGAGGCTCATCATGCGAACCTCGTGCGCCACCTTGGACAGGGGCGAAGCGCTGACCTCGTGCCCGACCGCGTTGGTGGGGCTGTCGGCGCGGACCAGATGCGGAAACGCCGCTTCCAGTTCAGCATTGCGGCGCACCAGCGCATCGTATTCCGCGTCGGGAATCTCGGGCGCGTCCTCGGCGTGATACAACTTGTTGGCGCGATTGATGGCGCGCGCCAGCCGCATCAGTTCGTTGGCGACATCGGCCTCGCTCATGCCTTCCACGCTCATGCCGCCTTCCCCAGCACCGTCACCATCAGTTCACGCCGCGCCCGATAACCAAGCGTTTCATAGAGCGCGATCGCTCCCGCATTGGCCGCATAAGTGTGCAGGAACGGCGTTTCGCCCCGCGCCGCAAAGCCCGCCATGACGCGCAGGATCAGCCGGCGCGCCAGTCCCTGTCCGCGAAATTCGGGATACGTGCAGACCCCGCTCAGTTCGGCGAAGCCATCGGCGGGCTTGAAGCGTTCGCCGGCCATGGCGATCAGCCGCCCTTCCCGCCGGATTCCGTAAAAGGTGCCATAGCGGTGCGTCAGCGTACCCCATGGCCCCGGCGCGGTGGCACTGGCGATGGCCGCCATGTCGGCAGCATCGTCCTCTCCCAGCACCGCGATCCCGTCATCGTTCCCGGCCTGAGGCTGAGGGCCATCCGCCACCATCTGGAGCAGCGGCGCGGTGCGCACGACGAAGGTTCCCGCCGGGGGTGCGACCGGGTCGGCTTCGACAAGCCAGATGTCGTCTCCAGCGCCCCCCAGCACCCCGGCAAGCGCATCGTTCCACCCCGGAGCGCAGGCCGCGAACGGCCCGTAGCGCGGATCGATCCGGACCACGGCGTCATCCCCGGACGCAAGCGCGGACAGACGGCCGCGCAGCGAGTTCCACACCGGCCGGTCAAGCGGATGCGCCGTCATTCCGGCACCGTTCCGGCAACGGGCGAAACCTCGGCACGCGCGCCGAAACCGGCGATGATCGGCCGCGCCTTGCGGATGGCTTCCTGCACTTGCGGCAGTTGCAGGCTCGCCTTGTGCGAAGCCTCGTCCTTCCACACTTCGGTTATCCAGATCGCGTCCGCATCCGCGCGGTCCTTCCACACCCGATAGCCGAGATTGCCCGGCATGGCCGCGCTTCCCTCGGTCAGGTAACCGATCAGTTCGTCACGGCGGCCGGGCGCGGCCTTCATCTGCCCGATCAGGCCATAGACCTGCGATTCTTCGATTTCTTCCATGGTATGCGCTTCCATTCCCCACGCCCGGCCAGCCAGCAACATGGCGGCGGCGGCACCGCCGATCATCGTGCGCCGGCTGACGAACATCACGCCTGCTCCAGCAACCGGTCGGCCTGCGCCCGCGCTTCGGCGGTGATCTCCGCGCCGGACAGCATCCGCGCGATTTCCTCCTGCCGACCGGCGGCGTCCAGCAGCACCACGGACGTCCGCGTCACGACGCCCTGGCTGGACTTGGCGATCAGGTAATGCGCGTTGCCGCGCGCGGCGACCTGAGGGCTGTGCGTGACCGCCAGAAGCTGCCCGCCGCCCCGGCCGTTATTGTGCGCCAGCCGTGCCAGACGTTCGCCGATCGCGCTGGCAACCGCGCCGCCCACGCCCCGGTCGATCTCGTCGAAGATTACCGTCGCCGCACCGCCTTCCTCCGCCAGCGCCACCTTGAGCGCCAGGATAAAGCGCGAAAGCTCGCCGCCGCTGGCGATCTTGCCCAGCGGCGCGAAATCCGCGCCGGGGTTTGTCGCGATCAGGAATTCCACCGCGTCGATACCACCCGGCCCCCAGCGGTCCTCGGGCAGGCGGAGAACGGCGGTATGGAACCGGGCGGCGTCCAGCTTCAGCGGCACCAGTTCGGCGGCCACCGCCTTGTCCAGCCGGCGCGCGGCATCGGCGCGGGTGACGGACAACGCTTCGGCCTTGGCGCGATAGTCCAGCCCCGCCTCCTGCGCCGCGCGCTGCAACGCGCCGATCTGCGCTTCGCCGCCTTCGATGGCATCGAGCGCCAGACGCATCTCGTGCATCCGGTGGGGTAGTTCATCGGGCGTGCAGCCATGCTTGCGCGCCGCGCCGCGCAGGTCGAACAGCCGCGTCTCGATCCGGTCGAGCGCCTGCGGATCATGCGCCAGCGCTTCCGCCGCCGCCGAGAGCTTGTCCTCCGCCTCGCTCGCCTCGATCACGGCGCGGTCCAGCGCCTCGAGCGCTTCGGCCAGCAGCGGATGCTCCGCCGCGATGCGATCGAGCCGCCGCGCCGCCGCGCGCAACGAAGCCAGCGCGGAATCGGACCCGGCCCACAAATGCTGTAATTCGGCGAGATCGCCAGACAGCCGCTCGCCCTTCTGCATCGCCGCACGCTGCAGCGCGAGGTCTTCCTCCTCGCCGATCACCGGCGCCAGCGCGGTCAGTTCGGCAAGATGGGCGAGCAACAGATCCTGCTCCGCCATCGCCGCTTCCACCCGTGCCCTGGCGGTCGCGAGCGCGGTTTCGGCGCCCCGCCACTTGTCCCAGGCGGCCGCTACGGCGCCGGTATCGGCGCGGGCATAGCGATCGAGCAACATGCGGTGCCCGCGCGCGTTCACCAACCCTCGGTCGTCATGCTGCCCATGCAGTTCGACCAGCGCCGGCGCGATTTCGCGCAGCAGCGCCACGCCCACCGGCTGGTCGTTGATAAAGGCCTTGCTGCCCCCGCCAGTTCCGGTCCCGGCATCGCCGCTCGCCGCGCGCAGCCGCCGGCGCACGATCAGCGGTTCGCCCGGTTCGATCTCCACGTCCGCTTCGGCCAGCGCATGGCGGATCGGATCGGGCAGGCGATCGAACTCGAACGTGGCGGTCACGCTTGCCTGATCCTCGCCCGCGCGCACAAGGCCGGCATCGGCCCGATCGCCCAGCACAAGCCCCAGCGCATCGAGCAGGATCGACTTGCCCGCGCCGGTCTCGCCGGTGAGCACACCGAGTCCGCCTGGAAACGCAAGGTCCAGTGCCTCGATCAGCACGATGTTGCGGATGGATAGTCCGGTCAGCATGGGCGAGTGTTCTTAGCCGTTCGGAAACGCGCCGTCACCATCCGTTCACGGCTTGTTTCAGCCCTGTGACACCGCGCCACACACCCGCAACCTGATTGGGGCAAGGGATTCGCTGAAAACAACCGCAAAGGAGGCACGGCCATGCCCAAGCAACGCCAAGCCAAGCCAGCGTTCCGGTCCACGTTCCAGACGGTCACCGAACTAGCCACTTCCGTTCCGGCGTGGCTCGACCTGCCCGAACCACGCGGCTTCCGGCCCAAGCGCAAGGTCCGGACGGTATGGATTTCCGACATCCACCTTGGCACGCGCGGCTGCAACGCGGCGATGCTGCTGGATTTCCTGGCCTCCATCGAATGCGAAACGCTCTACTTGGTCGGCGACATTGTCGATGGCTGGCGGCTGAAAAAGGGTTGGTACTGGCCGGATGCCCACAACGAGGTGATCCGCCGCGTGCTCAAGATGGCGCACCGGGGCACGCGCGTGGTGCTGATCGCGGGCAACCATGACGAGATGCTGCGCCCTTACGCCGGTATGAGCTTCGGCGGCGTGGAACTGGCGCTGGAGGCGATCCACACCACCGCCGACGGGCGTCGCCTGCTCGTTACCCATGGCGACGGCTTTGACGGCGTGGTGCTCTATGCCCGCTGGCTCGCGTTCCTGGGCGACAAGGCCTACGAGTTCCTGCTACGCGCGAACCGCTGGTTCAACCTGCTGCGCCGCCAGTTCAAGCTGCCCTACTGGTCGCTTTCGGCCTACCTCAAGAAGCGCGTGAAAAACGCGGTCCAGTTCGTTTGCGACTTCGAGGAAGCCGTGGCCCACGCGGCGCGCGAACAGGGCGTGGACGGCGTGGTCTGTGGCCACATCCACTGCGCCGAGATCCGCCAGATCGGCGATGTGACCTACTACAACGATGGCGACTGGGTCGAAAGCTGCACCGCGCTGGTCGAGGATCATCAGGGCGCGATCGCTATCGTCGACTGGGCGGCGGAAACGCGCGAGGCGGAGATGAAGCACGGCAAGCACTCCGCCCCGTCCACCGCGCGCGAGGAGGAACCGGCATGAGGATCGCGATCTGCACCGATGCCTGGCACCCGCAGGTCAACGGCGTCGTCCGCACCCTGTCGACGACGGTCGATCGCCTGAACGCGCGCGGGCACGAGGTCGAGCTTATAACGCCCAGCCAGTTCCGCACGCTGCCCCTGCCCGGCTACAGCGAGATCCGGCTGGCGATGGCCCCGCGCTTCGGCACGCGGCGCACGTTGAAGGACTTCGCGCCCGATGTTGTCCACATCGCCACCGAAGGCCCAATCGGCTGGAGCGCGCGGGGCTGGTGCAAGAGCACCGGCACGCCCTTCACCACAGCGTTCCACACCCGCTTCCCGGACTATGCGGCGGTGCGCACAGGGCTGGACGCCTCGCACTTCTGGCCGGTGATGCGCCGGTTCCACAACCATTCGCGCGCCGTGCTGGTGTCCACGCCCACGCTGGCGGGCGAACTGGCGGCGCAGGGCATCGGCCGCGCGCGCCTGTGGTCGCGCGGGATCGACCGCTCGCTGTTCCATCCACAGCACGATCCGCTGCCCGAAATGGCCGCGCTTCCCGGCCCGGTGATGCTCTACGTCGGGCGCGTGGCGATCGAGAAGAACCTGGAAGCCTTCCTCACCAGCACGGTTCCCGGCAGCAAGGTCGTGGTCGGCGACGGCCCCGATCTCGTCCGCCTGCGCGAAGCCTTCCCCGAAGCGACCTTCCTGGGCGCGCTGGCGGGCGAGCAGCTGGCGCGGGCCTATTGCTCGGCGCACGTCTTCGCGTTCCCCAGCCGTACCGATACCTTCGGCCTCGTCATGATCGAAGCGCTGGCCTGCGGCCTGCCGGTGGCGGCCTTCCCCGTGCCGGGTCCGCTCGACATCGTGGGAGTGGACGGCCACGGCCCCGGCGGCGACCTTCCCATGCGGGTGGGCGCGCTGCGCGACAATCTGGACCACGCCATCGCCGACGCCCTGCGCTGCGACCGGCTGGGTGCCGCTGTCCATGGCGCAAGCTACAGCTGGGACCGGGCCACCGACCAGTTCCTGACGGCGCTGACCGAGGCGCACCAGAAGCAGGTTCCCGCCTTCGCCTGACGCATCCCCAGGAAGGGGGGAGCGCTCTAAAGACGCGCTCCCCCCTCTTCCATGATGCCCGCCCTTTCCTCTACGCTTCACCGCAGAGAGGATTCGAATTCATGGCGGAACACTACAACACCATCACTGTCGAAAGCCGCGGGCCGGTCGACTGGCTCACGCTGAACCGGCCCGAGGCCATGAACGCCATCTCGCTGGAGATGGTGCGCGAACTCAACGCCTATTTCGGCGGGCTGTACAACAATGGCTCCGTGCGGATCGTGGTGATGCGCGGAGCTGGCCGGGCGTTCTGCGCCGGGCTGGACATCAAGGAGCGCAGCGAGGACGAGCGCGCCGCCATTCCCTTTGGCGGCGGCTTCGGCTTCCAGGGCTATCTGGCGGATGTCTACGTCAAGATGCGGCGCTGTCCACAGCCGATCATCGCGCTGGTCCAGGGCGCGGCCTGTGGCGGCGGTTTCGCCTTCGCGCTGGCGTCCGACATCCGCATTGCCGGCGAAAGCGCCCGCATGAACGCCGCCTTCATCCGCCTGGGTCTGTCCTCGTGCGACATGGGCGTCAGCTATTTTCTGCCGCGCCTCGTCGGCGTTTCGGTGGCGTCCGAACTCATGCTGACCGGCCGCTTCATCCACGCGCCACGCGCGCTGGCGACCGGGCTGGTTTCGGAAGTGGTGCCGGACGAACGGCTGGCCGATGCGGCACAGAGCTATGTCGATGAAATGCTGATGGCTTCGCCGAAGGGCCTGCGCATGACCAAGGAAGGGCTCAACCTCGCGGTCGATGCCCCCAGCCTCGAAGCGGCGATGGCGATCGAGAATCGCAACCAGATCATGACATCGAGCAGCCCGAACTTCGCAGAAGGGATGCGCGCCTTCCTCGAAAAGCGCAAACCGGTCTACGTTCCGGACTGAGCAAGGCTCCGGGGCGGGCTCACCCGCTCCGGATCGCGATCAGGCTGCGTTGGCGCCGGGGGCCTTGCTGTTCATCAGGCGATAGGCCTTCTGATACCATTCGCTGCCGGGATAGTTGTTGCCCAGCACCGCCGCCGCCTTCTGCGCTTCTTCCGGCACGCCGAGGGCCAGATAGCTTTCGACCAGGCGATAGAGCGCTTCGGGCGTGTGGCTGGTCTGCTGATACTTGTCGACCACCACGCGGAACCGCAGGGTGCCCGCCAGCCACTTGCCGCTGCGCTGGTAGAAGCGGCCGATCTCCATTTCCTTGCCGGCAAGGTGATCGTTCACCAGGTCCATCTTCAGCCGCGCATCGGTGGCATAATCGGTATTCGGGAAACGGCGCATCACTTCGTTGAGCGCGGTCTGCGCCTGCAAGGTGATCTTCTGATCGCGCGTCACGTCGCTGATCTGTTCGTAATAGCACAGCGCGATCAGGTAATAGGCGTAGGGCGCGTCCTTGTTGCCGGGGTGAATCGACAGGAAGCGCTGAGCCGATTGCGTCGCCTTGGCGTAATCGCGCGCGGCGTAGTAGCTGAACGCGCTCATCAGCTGCGCGCGGCGCGCCCAGGGCGAATAGGGATGCTGGCGTTCGACTTCGTCGAACAGCGCCGCCGCCTGCTTGGCGTTGCCCTGATCCAGCCGTTCCTTGGCCGCCATGTAGAGCGTATCGACGTCCCGCGCGACATAGGCCACGTCCTTCTTGGAACGCGCGCCGCCGGCGCAACCGGCGGTCAGCCCAAGGGCGGCGGTGGCGGCGGCGAGAACGGCAATCCGCAGCGGGGTGCGGCCATGGGCGATAAACGTCATGGCAGCCCTATAGCCAGCGCCCCCATGAACGCCAAGTGAAGTTGTGCATGCATCGATTTCAGGATGTGACGGCGCACGCGAAGATCACGCGTCCTCGAACGGCGGGATCACCGGAATCGGATCGGCCAGCGTGATCCGGTCCAGCATCGCCGCCATTTCATCGCGCAACTGAAGCATCAGGCCGCGCAGCCGGCATTCCGCCTCCGGCAGGCAGTTCGTGCAGGTTTCGTGCGCGTTGCGGCTGGCGCAGGGCACCAGCGCAAGACTGCCGCGCGTCAGGCGGATGATGTCGCCATAGCGGATATCCACCGGCGGCAGGGCCAGTTCGTATCCCCCTTCGCGCCCGCGCTGCGAAACGACGATTCCCTCGCGCGCCATTTCCGACAGAATCACGGTCAGGAACTTGCGCGGAATGTTCTGCGCATCGGCAATCGCATCCAGCCGCACCGGCCCCTGTCCGAAGGTATCGGCAAGATGCTGCAAGGCCCTGATGGTGTAGCGCGTCTTCTGCGAGAGCATGAAGACACAAAACCGTCTCGCACGCGAAAGTCAATCGCAGCGGTAGAAAACCTTGCCTAATCCACGACAACTTCGTCCGGCGGACCGTAACCGCCACCGCCCGGGGTCTCGATCACGAACACGTCACCCGGTTCCATCGCGGCAGACGCGGTGGCGGGCAGGTGTTCGACACGCCCATCCGCCCGCTCGATCCGGTTGCTCCCGGTTTGTCCGTCCGCGCCGCCATGCAGGCCGAATGGCGGCACGACGCGGCGGTTGGAAAGAATGCCCGCCTCCATCGCTTCGAGAAAGCGCACTCTCCGCACCGCGCCATCGCCGCCGCGATGATGGCCGGCCCCGCCCGAGCGGCGCCGGATGGAAAACTCCTCCAGCAGCACCAGGAAGCGGGTTTCCAGCACTTCGGGATCGGTCAGGCGGCTGTTGGTCATGTGCGTCTGCACCACCGCCGTTCCGTCGAAATCCGGCCCGGCGCCCGATCCGCCGGCGATCGTCTCGTAATACTGGTGGCGCGCATTGCCGAAGGTGAAGTTGTTCATCGTTCCCTGCGCCCCCGCCATCGCCCCCAGCGCGCCGAACAGCGCGTCGGTCACCACCTGGCTGGTCTCGACATTCCCCGCCACCACGGCGGCGGGCGCTTGCGGGCGCAGCATCGATCCTGCGGGCACCACCACGGTCAGCGGACGCAGGCACCCTTCGTTCATCGGCACCGCATCGTCGATCAGCGTGCGCACGACATAGAGCACGGCGGCACGCACGACCGGCAGCGGCGCGTTGAAATTGTCGCCCAGTTGCGGGCTGGAGCCGGTGAAGTCGATCGTGGCATGGCGGGCCGCGCGATCGATCGCCACGCTCACGGCAACCTGCGCGCCGTTGTCCATCGCATAGATGAAGCGCCCGTCGGCCAGCCGATCCAGCAGCGCGCGCACGGCGGCCTCGGCGTGATCCTGCACGTGGCCCATATAGGCATCGACCACCGCCCTGCCCTGCTCCGCGGCGATCCGCCGCAGTTCCGAGGCTCCCCGCGCGCAGGACGCGACCTGCGCTTTCAGGTCCGCGATGTTCTGGTCCACGTTGCGCGAAGGCCAGCGCCCCGACGATAGGCGCGCGCGCAAGTCCGCCTCGCGCAACTGCCCCTCGTCCACCAGCAGCACGTTGTCGAGCAGCACGCCCTCCTCGTCCAGCGTGCGGCTGCCCGGCGGCATCGATCCGGGCGCGATCCCTCCGATGTCCGCGTGATGGCCGCGCGCGGCAACGAACCAGGCCGGCGCCGCATCGCTCTCTTCGGCAAACACCGGCATCACCACCGTCACGTCGGGCAGATGGGTGCCGCCATCATACGGCGCGTTGAGGACATAGGCATCGCCGGGGCGCAGCCCGCGCCCGTCCCGCCCCTGCCCGCGCCGGGCCAGCACGGTGCGCACGCTTTCGCCCATCGATCCCAGATGCACCGGCATGTGCGGCGCGTTGGCGATCAGGCTGCCGTCCCGGTCGAACAGCGCGCAGGAGAAATCGAGCCGCTCGCGAATGTTGACGGACGAAGCGCTGTGCTGGAGCGCCGCGCCCATTTCCTCGGCCACTGCCATGAACAGCCCGCTCATGATCTCCAGCCGCACCGGATCAAGCGCGGTATCCGCCCCACGGTCCACGATGCGCGGTTGTGCCCGGCGCAGGATGAGGTTGCCGATGGCGTCGACTTCGACGCGCCAGCCCGGTTCGACCACCGTGGTCGATACCGGATCGACGATCACTGCCGGCCCCGTCGCGGTGAAGCCGCAGGCCAGATCCTCGCGCCGGTAAAGCGGCGTGACATGGCGTTGGCCGGCGGTGAACATCGAAACGGTGCCGGCTGGCGGCCCCGAGCGTTCGGGCAGGACGGCCACCGGGACGTCGGCATGGTCCGAGGAGGCCACCGCCTCGACCCGCACGGCTTCCGCCATGATCCCGCCTTCGGGCGCGAAGCCGAAGCGGTGCTGCCAGTCTGCCGCAAAGGCAGCGTGCATCGCTTCGAGTGGTGCAAAAGCCACCTCGATCGTGTTCTCGGTCCCCTGCGGCCGCAGATGCAGCGTCACCTCGCGGCGCAAGGTGGCCCGCCCGCCATTGCCGGCGACCAGTTCCGCCTCCGCCGCGTCCCCCAGCAGATCGACCGTGTGGGCGATGGCGGCCGCACCCTCCGCATCCAGCAGGCACCCCAGCGTGGCCTCACGCACCGCGCGCCGGTCGGCCAGGCCCATGCCATAGGCGGAAAGCACGCTCGCCAGCGGATGGCACTGCACGGTATCGATCCCCAGCGCATCCGCCACCAGGCAGGCATGCTGCCCGCCCGCGCCGCCGAAGCAGGCCAGGGTGGCGCGCGTGACGTCATGGCCCCGCCGCACGGAAATCGCCTTGATCGCGTTGGCCATATTGGCAACGGCAATGCGCAGGAACCCTTCGGCCGCCTCCTCGGGCGAAACCGCGCGCCCGGTAGCCGCGTGGACGTGCGCGGTCAGTTCGGCGAAGCGGCGTTCCACCGCGTCGCGATCGAGCGGTTCGTTGCCATCCGGCCCGAACACATGCGGGAAATGATCGGGCTGCAACTTGCCCAGCAACAGGTTGCAGTCGGTCACCGCGAGCGGACCGCCGCGCCGGTAACACGCCGGCCCCGGCACCGCGCCGGCCGATTCCGGACCGACCAGGAAGCGCGTGCCATCGAACCGGCAGATCGATCCGCCTCCCGCCGCCACGGTATGAATGCGCATCATCGGGGCGCGGATGCGCGATCCCGCCACCCGCGCCTCGACCTCGCGCTCGTAGCTGCCGGCGTAGTACGAAACGTCGGTCGAGGTGCCGCCCATGTCGAAGCCTACGACTTGCGCGAAACCCGCCGCTTTCGCCGTCGCCGCCATGCCGACGATGCCCCCGGCCGGGCCGGAGAGCACTGCGTCCTTGCCGTGAAACGCCTCACCCGCCGCAAGCCCCCCGCTCGACTGCATGTAGAGCGCCGCGACCGCCGGCCCCAGCCCCGCTTCGAGGCCAGCGACATAGCGGCGCAGGACAGGCGAGAGATAGGCATCGACCACCGTCGTATCGCCCCGCGCGATCAGCTTGATCAGCGGCGCCACGCGATGGCTGACCGAAATCTGCCCGAACCCCACCTCCGCCGCGATACGGGCGAGCGCGGCCTCGTGCGCGGGATACTTCCAGCCATGCATCAGCACGATCGCGATGGAACGCAGCCCGTGATCGAACGCGGATTGCAGCGCGGCGCGGGCGCGATCTTCGTCCAGCGCGGCCAGCACCGTGCCATCAGCCATGACCCGCTCGTCGATTTCCACGGCTTGCGCGAACAGGGGCACCGGAAGATCGATTTTTCGCGCGAAGATGTCGGGCCGTTCCTGCGTGCCGATGCGCAGGGCATCGCCAAACCCGCGCGTGATCGCCAGCAGCGTCGGCTCGCCCTTGCGTTCGAGCAAGGCGTTGGTGGCGACGGTCGTGCCCAGGCGCAGTTCGGCTGGCGGCAGTGCCGTTCCCGCGCGCACGCCAGTCAACCGGCGCATCGCCTCGACGGCCGCATCGTCATAGCGGCCGGGATCTTCGGACAGGAGTTTTGCGCGGTGCAACGCACCATCGGGCGCTATCGCCACGACATCGGTGAAGGTGCCGCCGCGATCGACCCAGAATCGCCAGGTGTCTTCAGTCACGCGCCCGCCTTAGCCGCTTGAAATCCGGCTGGCACTATCCGCGTCCGATCGTTCGCTGTCGGGACACGCGCCCAAACCAGCCAAACCGGGTACAAAAGCAAGCGGCCCGGCGCTGACGCACCGGGCCGCTCAGGCATTCCTCGATGGGTCAGCGCGCGGCCTGTTGCAGATAGGCAATCAGGTCCGCGCGATCCTGCGGATTGGGGAGGCCGGCAAAGGCCATGCGCGTGCCCGGCACGTAACGGGTGGGCGAGGTGAGGAAGGCATCGAGCGTGGTCTTGTTCCACGTCACGTTCTTGGCCTTCATCTGCGCCGAATAGTTGAAATTCGCCATTGCGGCGGACTTGCGGCCGACGATGCCTTTCAGCGACGGTCCCAGGCGCGTGGCGCCGGTATTGAGATCGTGGCAGGCAGCGCAACGGGCGAACACGGTACGACCGCGCGCCGCGTCACCAGCAGGCCCGGAAGGAGCAGCCGATGCAGCCGACGCGGCGATACCAACGGCGGCCAGACCGGCCATCACGGCAACAAACTTCATCAACGCACTCCCCAAAAATGCCTTTTGGCTAACAAGTTTCGTGGCCAAACTGCCCCGGCGGGGCTGACCCGCGCATGAACGGATACAACGGCTTGGCTGCGTTGCCTAAACCCTATTCAGCGATTTTCGCAAGCGGGCAGTCCGTCCTCAGTCCTTGGCTGGCGCCGACGCGCAGACCTTGATGATCAGACGGAACAGTTCCGCGCGTTCGTCTTCCGAAAGGCAGGCAGTCAGTTCCCGTTCGTGCGCGGCAATGATCTCGCGCGCTTGTTCCAGCACCCGCTCACCATCCTCGGTGATCCACAGCCCGCCGGCGCGACGATCCAGCTTCGATGGCTCGTTCACCACGTAGCCGTTCTTGGTCAATTGCCGCACGAACTGGTGAACCGTGGGCCGTTCGATCTGGAAGAAGCGCGAAAGGTCCGATTGCTTCACCCCGGGATTGGCGTTTGTCAGCCACAGGATGGCAACCTGCTTGGGCGTAACCTTCAGGACATCCAGCTGCCGTTCCAGCCGCGAGATGAACAGAGAATTGGCGGTTCCGATATGGACGCCCAGAATGGCGTCCATCCCGTCAACCAGCAGCCCCGCCGCTGTTCCCGACGCCATGGTCACTTCCGAAGCCAACGATCCGATACCTTTCCAGCCGCGCCATCCTTAACGAACGATACGGAACAAAACCGCCGTTTCATTAGGGTCACGAAGTGTTTTACGCAAAGCCTTTTGCACCGCACACAGGTCCACAGGACGAAACCCGCGTCATTTCAGCACGATCCGGATGCATTTGCGAATGCCGAAAACACCGTCGTCCCATCTACCGTGCGATAGCGAAGGGTCAGGCTGCCATCGGCGCGGTAGTCAAGCCCAGTTCCGGAATGCCGATGGAACGACGCCCACCGTAATCGGTGCGAACCACGATCAGGCCGCTGCGTTCGAGATGTTCCAGCAGACGGCGGATGCGCCCCGGCGAACGGGTGCCATAGACTTCGGCCAGCTTGTCGTCGTCGGGGCATGGTGTGCCCTCCGCCGCCGCGCGGGCCAGCACCAGGAACGGGGCGAGCAGGTCGTCGGGCACGTCGCGCCCGATGCGCAACACGTCCTGCCAGCGCGGCTCGCTATCGTCGGCAATGCCGGCCACCGCCATCGCGAAACGCCGCCGGAACGCCGCCAGATCGATGCCCGTGTCGCCCAGCCGCTGCATCCGGCAGCGCACGGTGAAATCCTGGAAAAGCTGCGCCGCGGGCTGAAAAGTGCAGTCCGGCTCCAGCGCCATGTCAGCCAGGATCGCGGCGACGTCGGCGGCGGTTTCCTCTTGCGCGAACAGGCTGGGTTCGGCGGGCGGATCGACCTGTTCGGCGGCCGGCACATAGCCCTCGATCCGTTCGAGCAGTTCGCCGCTTTCGACCGGCTCGGCCTCCGGTTCGGGCGCGCGCGGCAGGGCTTCCATCGCCAGCGGTTCGGCCAGCAGCAGCGATTCCATGTCCTGCCCCGAAGCCGAAGGCAGCGGCATCAGCCCCTGCACCACGTTGCGCGCGCGGGTCTGCACCTCGCCGATGCGGACGCCCACCGGGCGGCGGCAGATCGCGGGGCCAAGCCCCAGGAAATGCCCCCGCTCCAGATCGCGGATCTGTTCGGCCTGGCGCCGCTCCATGCCCAGCAGATCGGCCGCGCGCGCCATGTCGATATCTAGGAACGTGCGCCCCATCAGGAAGTTGGAAGCCTCGGCGGCGACGTTCTTGGCCAGCTTGGCCAGCCGCTGCGTGGCGATCACCCCGGCCAGGCCGCGCTTGCGCCCCCGGCACATGAGGTTGGTCATCGCCGCCAGCGACAGGCGGCGCACTTCATCGGTCACGTCGCCCGCGGCCGCGGGAGCGAACATCTGCGCCTCGTCCACCACCACCAGCGCGGGATACCATTCGTCGCGCGGGGCATCGAACAGGGTGTTGAGGAACACCGCCGCGCACCGCATCTGCGCTTCCAGTTCCAGCCCGTCGAGCGCCAGAATCACCGAGGCACGATGCTTGCGGATGCGTGCGGCGAGCTTGGCGATCTCGGCCTGATCGTAAGCCGATCCATCGACCACGACATGCCCGAACGGCTCGGCCAGCGAGACGAAATCGCCTTCCGGATCGATCACCACCTGTTGGACCAGCGCGGCGCTTTCCTCCAGCATCCGGCGCAGCAGGTGCGACTTGCCGGACCCGGAATTGCCCTGCACGAGCAGGCGGGTCGCCAGCAGTTCCTCCACGTCGATCCGGACAGGGGCGCCGGACCGGTCGGCACCGATGATGATGGATGCGCTCACGCCGTGGCTGTGGCCGGGCGGACCTGAGTCGGCAAGGCCGATGGGGCGATTTGCTGTAGAAAGGTGGGTGCCTTGCTTGCCCGGCCCCTTCCCTCACACGTCGCTCCAGCGAACGCTGGGACCTCAGGCCTTTGCAGGAAGACCGTCGTTAGGTGGAACCCTGCCGCCCGAGGTCCCAGCGTTCGCTGGGACGACGGTTTGCATTCACCATAACGACGGCTTCCATCAATGCCGGATCAGGTAATCGAACGCGGAAAGCGCCGCCTTCGAACCTTCGCCCATGGCGATAACGATCTGCTTGTAAGGCACGGTCGTCGCGTCACCCGCCGCGAACACGCCCGCTGCGCTGGTCTCGCCACGCGCGTCGATCTCGATCTCGCCGCGGTTGGTCAGCGCCACCGAATGGTCGAGCCATTCGGTGTTGGGGACAAGGCCTATCTGCACGAAGATGCCTTCCAGCACGATTTCGTGAACTTCCTCGGACTTGCGATCGCGGTACTTGAGGCCGGTCACCTTGTCGCCATTGCCCAGCACTTCGGTGGTCAGGGCCGAGGTGATCACGGTCACGTTGGGCAGGCTGTTCAGCTTGGCCTGCAGCACCGCGTCGGCGCGCAACTGGCTGTCGAACTCGATCAGCGTGACGTGGGCGACGATCCCCGCAAGGTCGATCGCCGCTTCCACGCCGGAGTTGCCACCGCCGATCACCGCCGTGCGCTTACCCTTGAACAGCGGGCCATCGCAGTGCGGGCAATAGGCGACGCCCTTGTTGCGGTATTCGTCTTCGCCGGGCACGCCCATCTGGCGCCAACGCGCGCCGGTCGACAGGATGACCGTCTTCGCCTTCAGGCTGGCGCCGCTTTCAAGCTGCACCTCGGCCAGCCCGCCATTGAGCGGGGGCACCAGCTTCACCGCCTTTTGCACGTTCATCACGTCCACGTCGTATTCCTTGACGTGTTGTTCGAGATGCGCGGCCAGCTTCGGCCCTTCGGTGTGCGGCACCGAGATGAAGTTCTCGATCGCCATGGTATCGAGCACCTGCCCGCCGAAGCGTTCGGCGACGACACCCGTGCGGATGCCCTTGCGCGCGGCATAGATCGCCGCCGCCGCGCCGGCGGGTCCGCCGCCGACGACCAGCACGTCGAACGGCTCCTTGGCGGCGATCTTTTCCGCTGCCCGCGCCGCCGAACCGGTATCGAGCTTCGCCACGATCTGCGCCAGGTCCATGCGCCCCGATCCGAACGGTTCGCCGTTGAGGAACACCGTCGGCACGGCCATGATCTTGCGGCGTTCCACCTCGTCCTGGAACACGGCGCCGTCGATCGCGACGTGCGTCACGTTCGGGTTGAGCGCGGCCATGATGTTCAGCGCCTGCACCACGTCGGGGCAGTTCTGGCAGGTCAGCGAGAAGAACGTCTCGAAGTGCAGCGGCCCTTCCAGCGCGCGCACCTGATCGAGCAGTTCGGCATCTTCCTTGGGCGGATGGCCGCCCACGTGCAGCAGCGCCAGGATCAGCGAGGTGAACTCGTGCCCCATAGGCAGGCCGGCGAAGACCGCTTCCGCCCTGCCTTCGTCGGCGCGGATCGCGAACGAGGGCTTGCGCGCGTCCGTGCCGTCGAAGCGGGCGGACACCTTGTCGGACTGCGCGGCGATTTCCTCGACGAGGCTGCGCGTTTCGGCCGACTTGGCACTGTCATCCAGGCTGGCGACCAACTCGATCGGGCGGCGCAGGTTGCCGAGATAGGCTTTCAACTGGCCAGTGGTAGCGGCATCGAGAATAGGCATGGCGGTTCTCTTCAGACAGGTGGATGCATCGCCGGGATCGCGCGGATGCCGGAACGCGGAAATGAACGGCGGGAGACGCTCAGGGGAAACGCTGGGTTCCCGTAGCCCTGAGCTTGCCGAAGAACTGCCTTGTTGGGGTGGACGGCTCCCAACGGCATCGCAATGTGCCAGAGTGAGTGCGTTGCAAGACTCAATCAAGGGAGCCGCCCGTGGAGCAAATTACCCGCATAGGCATGGATACGTCAAAGAAC
>NZ_RQSI01000017.1:0-96527 GCF_003856955.1 Novosphingobium sp. LASN5T | reverse complement strand
CGCCGGGCGTGGACCGCGTGGACGTGGAAACCGCGCGCGCGATGGCCGCCGCGGTCGAGGCCGCGCTGCCCGCCGACGCCGCCGTGATGGTCGCCGCCGTGGCCGACTGGCGCGCGGCGGACGAAGCGCCGCAGAAGCTCAAGAAGGACGGCTCGGGCGAAATTCCGCCGCTGCGCCTTGCCGAAAATCCCGATATTCTCGCCACGCTCTGCCGTTCGCCCGCGCGCCCGCCGCTGGTGGTAGGCTTCGCGGCGGAAACCGAGACCGTGATCGCCCACGCGCAGGCCAAGCTGGCGCGCAAGGGTGCCGACTGGATCGTCGCCAACGACGTGTCGGGCGACGTGATGGGCGGCGCGTTGAACGCGGTCCACATCGTCACCGCCGCAGGGGTCGAAAGCCTGCCCGAAATGCCCAAGGACCAGGTCGCCTCCGCGCTGGTCGAAAGGATTGCCGATGCACTCGCCTGAAACCGCCGCCGTTCCCGTCCGCGTCAAGCGCCTCCCCGGCGCCGGGGACCTGCCGCTGCCCGCCTATGCCACCGCCGGCGCGGCGGGCATGGACGTGGTTTCGGCCGAGGACGTGACCCTGGCCCCCGGCGCGCGCCACGCGGTCGCCACCGGCCTCGCCGTGGCGATTCCGCAAGGGTTCGAGATCCAGGTCCGTCCGCGTTCGGGCCTCGCGCTCAAGCACGGCGTCACGGTGCCCAACACGCCCGGCACGATCGATTCGGATTATCGCGGCGAATTGAAGGTCATCATGATCAACCTGGGCGCCGAACCCTTCGCCATCCGGCGCGGCGATCGCGTGGCGCAGCTGGTGCTCGCCCCGGTCACGCAGGCCAGCTGGCTGGAAGTGGACGAACTGGACGAAACCGCGCGCGGCGAAGGCGGCTTCGGATCGACCGGCGGGGTCGTTGCCTTCAGCGGTTAGCGCAGGGCGTACCGGGACCGGGGCATTTCGTCATTGCGAGCGCAAGCGAAGCAATCCAGCGCTCTGGATTGCCGCGGGGCTTCGCCCCTCGCAATGACGAATTAGGGGACGACTTAGGGGACGATTTCAGGACGGTTTTTCCGGCTTCAGCCGCGCGCGTTCAGCGCGGCTTCGCTTTCCGCCAGCAATTGCGCGATGATCGCGGTGACGGGTTCCTCCTTCGTCACCATGCCCACCGATTGCCCGGCCATGATCGATCCGCGCTCCACATCGCCGTCGATCACCGCGCGGCGCAGCGCGCCGGCCCAGAAATGCTCGATTTCGAGCTGCGCCGCCGCCATGTCCACCGTGCCCTGGTCCAGCAGCCGCGCCACTTCCACCTGCTTGGCGGTGAATTCCTCGGTGCCCTTGTTCTTCAGCGCGCGCACCGGGATCACCGGCAGGCGCGGATCGACCTGGACCGAGGCGATCGCATCGCGCGCGTTGGCGCGGAAGAAAGCCTGCTTGAACGCGGGATGGGCGATGGATTCGCTGGCGCAGGCAAAGCGCGTGCCCAGCTGCACGCCGCTGGCGCCCATTTCGAGGTAGGAGGCGATCATCTCGCCCCGGCCGATGCCGCCGGCCACGAACACCACGTGGTCCTCCGCCAGCGCCGGCAGGAATTCCTGCGCCAGCACACTGGTGGAAACCGGGCCGATATGGCCGCCGGCCTCGCTGCCTTCGATCACCAGCGCGTCCGCGCCCGAGCGCAGCAGCTTCTTCGCCAGCGCCAGCGTGGGCGCGAAAACCAGCACTTTCGCGCCGAAATCCTTGATCGCTTCCACGCTGCCCTTGGGCGGAATGCCGCCCGCCAGCACCACGTGGCCCACGCCATGCCGCGCGCAGACCGCGATCAGGTCGAACAGTTGCGGGTGCATGGTGATGAGGTTCACGCCGAACGGGCGGGCGGTGAGCGCCTTCGTCCCCGCGATTTCGGCATCGAGCAATTCGGGCGTCATCGCGCCGCAGGCGATCACGCCGAAGCCGCCGGCGTTGCTGATCGCGGCCACCAGATTGCGTTCGGAAACCCAGCTCATCGCGCCGCACAGGATGGCGTGTTCGGTGCCGAGGAACGCCGCGCCGCGCGCCATCAGCGCTGAAGTCTTCACAGGTGCCGTCATCAGGGTTCCCATCGTCCGTGCCAGAGCGGCAGCCCCTTAGGCCGCGCGGCGTGCGCCGACAAGAGCGGGGCGGCAAGAGCAGGGTGCGATAGCGGACAATGATCGGCGCAAGCGATGACTGTGACCGCTTTATCCCGTTTTACCAATCAGAGGGCGGGGCCTATACCGGTTTCAACACGAAGCGAAGCCGCTTCCCCGTTCCGGACTGGCACCATCCCCTCCCCCAGAGCCAGTCGGGTCGCGCCCCGCCTCCGGTTTATCCCCCCTATCCGGAGGCGGGGTTTCGCTTTCAGAAACAGTCCTTTACGCGGCGTCCAGCCCATAGGCGGTGTGGAGCACGCGCACCGCGAGTTCGGTCTCGTCCTCGTCGATCAGCACGGAAACCTTGATTTCGCTGGTGGAAATCGCCTGGATGTTGATCCCGCGATCGGCCAGCGCCTTGAACATCGTGCCGGCCACGCCCGCGTGGCTGCGCATGCCCACGCCCACGACGCTGATCTTGGCGACCTTGCTGTCGGCGATGATCCGGTAATAGCCGATCGTGTCCTTCTGCTCTTCCAGCAGCGCCTGCGTGCGCGCCAGGTCCGCCTGCGGCACGGTGAAGGTCACGTCGGTCTCGCCCTTGTCCTTGGCGACGTTCTGGATGATCATGTCGACGTTGATGTTGGCTTCGGCCAACGGGCCGAAAATGGTCGCCACCGCGCCCGGCCGGTCGGCAATGCGCGTCAGGGTGACCTTGGCGTCGTTCTTGTCGGCGGCGATGCCGGTGATCAACTGACGTTCCATTTCCAATCCTTCCAGTTCCCCGATCAGTTCATCCTCGCTGACGATCATCGTGCCGGGGATGCTGTCCGCCGGCGGCGCGTCGTCGTCGATGAAGGATGACAACACCTGCACCCGCACGCCTTCCTTCATGGCAAGGCTGACCGAGCGGGTCTGCAGGACCTTCGAGCCGACCGAGGCCAGCTCGAGCATTTCCTCGAACGTCACGTTCTTGAGCTTGCGCGCCTTGGCGACGATGCGGGGGTCGGTGGTATAGACGCCGTCGACGTCGGTATAGATGTCGCAGCGGTCGGCTTTCACCGCCGCTGCCACGGCCACCGCCGAGGTGTCGGAACCGCCACGGCCCAGCGTGGTCACGCGGTTGTCCGCGGTAAGTCCCTGAAAACCGGGAATAACGGCGATTTCGCCCGCGGCCATCGAGGCCAGCAGAGCTTCGGAATCGATCGTCTCGATGCGGGCCTTGGCATGGGCGTCGTCGGTGCGGACGGGCAATTGCCAGCCCAGCCACGAACGCGCCTTGCAGCCCAGCGCCTGGAGATGCATCGCGAGCAGCCCCGACGTCACCTGTTCGCCGCTGGCGACGACGACGTCGTATTCGGCAGGATCATACAGGGGATTGGCTTCGCGGCAGAAATTGACGAGCCGGTCGGTCTCTCCGGCCATCGCCGAAACCACCACCGCCACTTCGTGCCCGGCCGCCTGCTGGCGCTGCACGATCCGCGCGACACGGCGGATGCGCTCGGTGCCGGCCATTGATGTGCCGCCGAATTTCATCACGATCCGGGCCAAGGGGGTACTCCTGCCTGTGGGCGCAACGCACTGCGCAACAATCTTGCCCGCACAGCCCCTCGCCGTGCGGCGGGCGTCCTGTTAGGGATGCGTCATGAGCAATGCAACACCCTCGGCACTCGCGCCCACCATTCGCCCGGAGGAGGCGGCGCATTTCGGCAAGCTCGCGCAGGACTGGTGGAACCCGAAGGGCTCCTCGGCCATGCTGCACCGTCTCAACCCGGTGCGGCTGGGCTTCATCCGAAACGCCATCGATTCGCATTTCGGTACCAATCCCCGCTCGCTTAAGCCACTGGCAGGCCGGCGCGCGCTGGATGTAGGCTGCGGCGCCGGTCTGCTGTGCGAACCGCTTGCCCGGATGGGCGCGGCGGTTACTGGCGTCGACGCGGCGGCAGAGAACGTCGCGGCGGCGCAGACCCATGCGGCGGGCGGTGGCTTGGCCATCACCTATCGCCTGGGAGAGATCGGCGCACTGGACCTTGCCGGTTTCGACCTCGTCACCGCCATGGAGGTGATCGAGCACGTGGCCGACAAACCTGCCTTCGTCGCGGCGCTAGCGGCAGCGCTGGGCGAAGACGGGCTGATGGTCCTGTCCACCCCCAACCGCACGGCAGCTGCACGCCTGCTGCTGGTGGAAGGGGCGGAAACGCTGGGCATGGTGCCCCGCGGTACGCACCACTGGGACGATTTCGTCACCCCGGTGGAATTGCATGACCTGCTCTCCGAAGCAGGCCTGGTCATGGGTAATCCAATCGGTATCGCTTACAGTCCGACCAAGGGTTTGCACCTGTCGGATAATCTCGCACTCAATTACATAGTCACGGCAAGAAAGGGCTGATTCCATGGCCGAACGCTTTGAACGGCACAAACAACCCTGGACTGCTGATGAAATACATAAGCTACACACACTCGCAAAGAAGGGCATGGCGCTGAAGGCTATTGCCAAGGCGCTCACCCGCAGTGAGGAATCGGTGAAAATTCGGGCCAAGAACGATGGCCTGGGTATTGTGAAACTGCGCTAGGCGCTCAGGGCGGCAGCGGTTTGGAGAGAGCCCAGACCTTCCAGCCGGCAAGAGCCGTGACGGGCGGGAACGGGTTGACGTGCAAGACGCGCGGGAGCAGTTCCGTATGGGTCTTGTGGCGAAACAGGCTGCTCCAGAGCGACGCCCCCAGCGTTCCACGAAGGAACGCCAGATGCAGCAAGGTGCCCTCGCTGATGCGCGAGCGCCTTGCGCGGGCTTTCCATTTCAGGATGCCGAACAAGGCCACGGCCAGCATGGACAACGCTACGAGCGCCTTCGCGAGGAAGGCTGGCGTCAGCAGCAGCGCGATGATTGCAGTAGTCATAAGCGGCATGGTAACCGCATATGGTTAACAATCGGTTTTACCGTATTTCGGGGCGCCGCGTCACTCGCCCGAAGGCAGGAACTTTTCCACCAGATCGCGCGCCAGCCGGGCGGGGCGGTGCGTCACCGCGTCCACGCAGCACCAGCTGGAACGAACTTCGGCCAGCACGTCCTCGCCGCGCTTGATCACGGTTTCGTAGAAGGCCTTGGCGCCCTGCACCTTTTCCAGCACGACATGCGCGATCACCGTATCGTCCAGAAAAGTTGGCCGGCGATAGGTGATTTCGTGCTTGAGCGCGACCCACAGGTGCCGCGCCACCGCTTCCGCCGGGGCCAGCGCCTGCCAGTGGTCGATCACCGCCTCCTGCACCCATTTCAGGTAGCTGGCGTTGTTGACATGGCCCATGAAGTCGATGTCCGCCGGATCGACATTGATGGGATAGAGATGGGGATTCGCGTTATTCACAAGAATGTAGATAACACGAATCGCGCGCGGCCAACAGGGCCGCGCGCCACTCTTTATCGCACCGGCGGCTTCGACCCGGCGCGGCGCAACGCTTCCTCGATCGCCGCCACCGCCTGCGCCTCGCGGAACGGCCAGTCGCCCGCGATCCGGCGATAGGTCACGCCCGTGCGCACCAGCATGTCCTCGGCGATCGCGGCGAAGCGCGCGCGCTTCTCTTCGGTGCCGAAAAAGCGCGTGCCGTCGGCCACCCACGGCACGTCCGGCTCGAACAGCAGGTACAGATCCGCCTTGGGATAGGCCAGCAGCGCCTCGGGCACGTCGTCGAACAGCATCTGCGCCCAGGCCGCCGTCATCAGCGGATCGGTATCCAGCACCAGCACTTTCGGCTGGAGCAGCCCGGCGCCGCGCACCGCGCGGTCATGCCCCTCGGCGATTTCCAGCAGGTCGTCCATGGTCAGCTCCAGCCCCATGGTCTCGCAGAACGAACGCCCGTATTCGGGCACCCACGGCCAGCCGAACCGCTTGCGCAACCGGTCGGCCAGCACCGATTTTCCGGTGCTTTCGGCGCCATGAAAGCAGACCTGGATCACGCAAACACCTCATTCCCCGCCGGCCGCCGCGCCGCGCCGATCCACGCGCGCAGGCCCACCGCCGACATCACCAGAAACGCGCCGTACAGCGCCGCCAGCAGCGGCAACCCCCGCGCCAGATAGAGCGCGATCGAAACCACGTCGATCGCGATCCACAGCACCCAGTTCTCGATCCGGCGAAACGACAGCAGGAACTGCGCGGCGATGCTCGCCCCCGTCACCGCCGAATCCGCAAAGGGCAGCGCGGCATTGGTGAAGCGGTGCATCGCCCAGCCCAGCGAGAGGCTGAGCGCCGCCGTCACCCCGGCCCACGCGATTCGCTGCCGGGCGCTCATCCAGCCCACCGGCACGCCAGCTTCCTCGCCGTCTTTCGCCCGGCTCCACAGCCACCAGCCCCAGCCGTTGACCACGAAAAAGAACGCCTGCAGCCCGGTTTCGCCATAGAGCCGCGCGCGGAACAGCACGAAGGCCGTGGCCGTCACCATCGCCATGGCGGCGGGGAAGTTCCACACCGACCGCCGCACCAGCAGGGCGATGTTGATCAGGCCCAGAACGGCGGCCAGGGCCTCGACGGGGTTCACCGGCGCGCGCCGCTCAGCCCAGCGCCGCCGCCCATTCGGCGTCCTTGAACCCCACCAGCAGCCCGCCGGGATATTCCACGATCGGCCGCTTGATGGTGGAGGTATGCTCCGCCATCAGCGCCACCGCCTTGCCCGCGTCGAGATCGGCCTTGGCCGCGTCGTCCAGCTTGCGGAAGGTGGTGCCCGCCTTGTTGAGCACCTTGTCCAGCCCCGCCTGCGCCACCCAGCCCGCGATCCGCGCCGGGTCCGCGCCCTGCTTCTTGTAGTCGTGGAAGGTATAAGCGATGCCTCTGGTTTCCAGCCAGCTACGCGCCTTCTTCACGGTATCGCAGTTGGGAATGCCGTAGAGGGTTAGTGTCATGGAATTTCCTATTCACACGCTTCCGCTCGTGAGGAGCGCACATACAAAACATCACGACTATCGCGAGCAGTGATAGAGAACCGTCCGCCAAAGTCTTTTGGGCTACGCAGATCGCGAGGCAGGTCAGACGATTTAGGCAAGAGCGGCCAAAAATAGCCGATGCCTCGCTCATTCCGAAATTCATACCTGCCATTTGGCTGCGGGTTCAGTGCCATGGCAGGTGAAACTGAAAGTCGATACCCTTCCTTTGCGGGTTCGAGCACATAGGCAAATGCGTGCCTTTCTGCGTCACCCACACGAATTCTGCCGGGCTCCACTTCAAGCCATGGCGCGTTGTCCGCGATGTAGCATCCATACACCCGTTCGGACGGCATCGGTTCCGGTCGCAGAAAAACGCGAGCCAACAAGACCAGCACGAGAAGTGGCCCCAGCAGGATGCCCCAACCCAGTAACTTGGCGCGAAAAGGCACCTTTGCGAAAAACGCGTCCACGCTCATGTCGTTCGAATTTGCGTTCTTGCTACGTCTGAAACAGCCTGCACCCCGTTGGGAATGCCGTAAACGGTCAGGGCCACGCGCCGATCCTTTGCGTCAGACTTTCCAGTCCCTTAGCGTCGATCGGCACGGGCGGCAAACAGCGCGATTACGGATGCGGCGCTATGCCCCGTCCCGGCAGAAGCGGCGCGTCCGCGTGGGGTTGCCGGCATAAAGCGTGTAATTCTGGTAGTAGGCATCGCGCGAACGCCCCTGCACCTCGATGTGCGCCACCTGCCGCCGCCAGCCCAGCGCGGCCTCCTCGCTTTCCCATTCGGACAGCGCCAGCACCTCGCCATCGTCGGCGTGGTAGCTCTTGAACGAGACGAAGCCGGGCTGCGTGCGCGCCAGGCGCTCCATGCGCGCGGCATCGACGGAATAGGCATCGGCATCGATGTCGGCGCGCTTGCGGTTGCGGAAAACGACGATGAACATGCGCGCTTTCTAACAGAATGTTACCAAAATGGGCGCAAATTCTGCGATAGCCGCAAAGTGCGGCGATGAATATCGCAGACAAGCATGCCGGCATGGACATTTCCGGCGAATCCCGACAAAGCCGCAGCCCATGAGCCTGAACAGCTTCGGACACGTCTTCCGCTTCACCACCTGGGGGGAAAGCCATGGCCCCGCGCTTGGCGCGGTCGTCGACGGGTGCCCGCCCGGCATCCCGCTGACCGAAACGGACATCCAGCCGTTCCTCGACGCGCGCCGCCCCGGCCAGTCGCGCTTCACCACGCAGCGGCAGGAACCCGATCAGGTCCGCATCCTTTCGGGCGTGTTCGAGACGGCCGACGGCGTGCGGCGCACCACCGGCACCCCGATCAGCCTGATGATCGAGAACGTGGACCAGCGTTCGAAGGACTATGGCGACGTGGCCAAGGCCTATCGCCCCGGCCATGCCGACTATGCCTATGATGCCAAGTACGGTTTTCGCGATTATCGCGGCGGCGGGCGGTCCTCCGCGCGCGAAACCGCCGCGCGCGTGGCGGCGGGCGCGGTGGCGCGCAAAGTGCTGGACGGCGTGGCGATCACCGGCTGGGTCAGCGAAATCGGCGGCGACGCGATCGATCCCGCCCGGTTCGATGCGGCGGAAATCGGCCGGAATCCGTTCTTCTGCCCCGATGCCGAAGCCGCCGCGCGCTGGGAAAAGCGGGTGGACGAGGCGCGCAAGGCCGGCTCCTCGCTGGGCGCGGTGGTCGAATGCGTGGCCACCGGCGTCCCCGCCGGCTGGGGTGCGCCGCTCTATGCCAAGCTCGATGCCGAACTTGCCCACGCGATGATGGGAATCAACGCGGTGAAGGGCGTGGAAATCGGTGATGGCTTCGCCGCCGCGCGCAACACCGGCGAAGGCAACGCCGATCCGATGCGCCCCAAGCGGCCGGACGAGGGCAACGACGGCCCAGCGTTCCTCGCCAACCATGCTGGCGGCGTGGCCGGCGGCATTTCCACCGGCCAGCCGGTGGTGGTGCGCGTGGCGTTCAAGCCCACATCGTCGATTCTCACGCCGATGCCCACGATCACGCGCGAGGGCGAGGCGACCGAGCTGTTCACCAAGGGCCGCCACGATCCGTGCGTGGGCATTCGCGGCGTGCCGGTGGTGGAAGCGATGATGGCGCTGGTGCTGGCCGACCAGAAGCTGCTGCACCGCGCGCAGACCGGGCGCTGAGGCGGCAGAGACCCGCTTCACCCCTCCCCGTTATCCCGGGCTTGACCCGGTATCCAACTGGAATAGCGGGAAAATCGGGATCCCGGATCACGTCCGGGATAACGGCGGTGCAATCCGTTACGAGACGGACACAGGAAGCCTACCGCCCCTGCCATTCCGGCGCGCGCTTTTCGGCGAAGGCGCGCGGCCCTTCGGCGGCATCGGCGCTGTTGAACCACGTCCCGAACGCGGGATAGCGCGCCTGGTTGGCGAGCGCGGAAGCCAGATCGGGTTCGTCCAGCCCGCGCATCACCGCCTGCTTGGACGCGCGGACGGAAAGCGGCGCGCCTTTCAGGATCGCCGCCGTCCAGCGCTCCACCGCCGCGTCCAGGTCCCCATCGGGCACCACCTCGGTCACGAAGCCCAGCCGCTCGCCCTCGCGCGCGTCGACCCGGCGCGAGGCGAGGATCATGCCCATCGCCTGCTTCAGGCCGATCTGGCGGGCAAGGCGGTGCACGCCACCGCCCAGCGCCACCGCGCCCACCAGCGGTTCGGGCAGGCCGAATCCCGCGCTTTCTACCGCGATGATGATGTCGCAGGCCAGCGCCAGTTCGAACCCGCCGCCCAGCGCCAGGCCGTTCACCGCCGCGATGATCGGCTTGTCGCAATCGAACCGCTGGATCAGGCCGGCATAGCCGTGCGCCGGATAGGGCTTGCGCCCCTCCGCCACCACGGATTTCAGATCGGTGCCGGCGCAGAAGGCCCGGCCCGCGCCCGTTACCACGCAGATCCACTGTTCCGGATCGGCGGCGAAGGCGTTGAACGCCTGCTCCAGTTCTTCGTGCATCGCCGCATTGATGGCGTTCAGCACTTCCGGCCGCGCCAGTTCGATCCGCGTCACCCGTCCGCGCCGTTCCACCCTGATATGCTGCATCCCATCCCTCTTTCCTGATTTTCGCGGAGCAACCTATGCACCTTTGTCGTGGATGAACACCCGCCGATGGCGTTGCGGGGGGCGGATACGGCCGTTAGTCTCAGCCGCAACAACTGCAGCGACATTTCAGCGGGAGCGATCGTCCCTTGGCCAAGCGCCTTACCCTCTACATCGTGATCGGCATGATCGCCGGCATCCTCGTCGGCTATGCGCTCAACCGCGCCTACCCCGCCAGCGATCCCTCGCTCGTCTTCTATGCCGATCTGCTGAAGCTGCTGCCGGAGATTTTCCTCCACCTTATCAAGATGATCATCGCGCCGCTGGTCTTCGCCACGCTGGTCAGCGGCATCGCCGGCATGGGCGATAGCGCCGCGCTCGGGCGGATCGGCGGGCGGGCGCTGGGCTGGTTCATCACCGCCAGCCTCATCTCGATCGGGCTGGGGCTGGTGCTGGTCAACCTGTTCCAGCCCGGCGTCGGCCTCGCGTTCGAGGCGGCGGGGCCGGTCAAGGATCTGGCGACGGCGGACTTCACGCTGCGCCACTTCATCCTGGCCGTGTTCCCCACCAGCATCATCGACGCGATGGCCCGCAACGATGTGCTGCAAGTGCTTGTATTCTCGTTGTTCTTCGGCGTCGCGCTGTCGGCGCTGGGCAAGAAGGGCACGATGATCGTCGAAGGGTGCGATGCGCTGGCGCAAGTCATGCTCACGATCACCGACTACGTGATGCGCCTTGCCCCGCTTGCGGTGTTCGGTGCGCTCGCCGCCGTGATCGCCACCAAGGGCCTTGGCATTATCATTACCTACGGCGTGTTCGTCAGCGAATTCTATTTCGGCCTGCTGCTGCTGTGGACGCTGCTGTTCGCGATGGGCACCGCGTTCCTGGGCAAACGCGCGCTGCTGCTCGCGCGCTACATCCGCCAGCCGGTGCTGCTCGCCTTCTCCACCGCCAGTTCGGAAAGCGCGCTGCCCAAGCTGTTCGAACAGCTCGACCGCTTCGGCGTGCCGCGCCGTATATCGGGCTTCGTGCTGCCGCTGGGCTACAGCTTCAACCTCGACGGGTCGATGATGTACACCAGCTTCGCCACGATGTTCATCGCGCAGGCTTACAACATCCCGCTCTCCGCCGGGCAGCAGATCGCCATGCTGCTCACGCTGATGGTCACCTCGAAGGGCATCGCCGGCGTGCCGCGCGCCAGCCTCGTCGTGATCGCGGCCACGCTGACGCAGTTCGGCCTGCCGGTGGAGGGCGTGGCGCTGCTGCTCGGCGTGGATACGTTCCTCGACATGGGCCGCACCGCCACCAACGTCGTCGGCAACGCGGTGGCGACGTCGGTCATCACCAAGTGGGAAGGCATGTTGCAGCCCCCGCTCGATCCCGATGCCGAACCGCCGATGCCCCCGCACGGCACGCCCGAACATGGCCGGAAGGGGCTCAATCTCGATCCGGATCAGTAGGCCCGATCAGTAAGGACGGGGCGCAACGCCAAAGCACCCGGACTCCCCGAAATGAGACCCCAAACCGCGCAAAACGTAACGTAACGAAGCGCCTGAGGTGACGTTACAGGAAGGGTCTGGCGCCAGGCCTCGCCCCCGCCCCGTCGCCAGAAAAACCCTACTTTTTCAACTTCTTAGCCAGATCCACCGGCTGGAAACTGCCCAGCCCGCACGATCCGCGCGGGCCGCCACCACCGCCCGTGGCGATCACGGTGATGATGTCGGTGTTGCACAGCTGCGACAGCGAGGTCGCGTAGCTGAACGCCCGCTCGAAGCCCAGCGAACTGCAGCGATAGGGCAGCGTGTTGCGGTACCACTTGTTGCCCGCCGTGCGGAAATCGATCGTCCAGTCGTCGCGCACCTGGCTTTCGCGAATCCCGACCAGCGGAATGCAACTGACCGCCGGGCCGGTGGGCGTGGCGGCGGGCACGTCGCGCCGGTGTCCGTCGGTTGAGGTAGTGCGGGTGTTTGGGGTACTGGCGGCCATCCCCATCGAACCACCGATCGCGGTGGCGGCAGCGGCGGCCAGTATCAGGCCGGCGGCAAATCCCGTGCGCTTCATGGCGTGCTCTCCTTGCTTGCCCGCGTTTTCGTGCGCGCGGCGGGCGCTTTCGCGGAGTCGGGCTTCACGCCCTTGGCCGGAGTTTTCGCCTTGTAGGCGCAAAGGTCAATCACCGGGCAGCGCCAGCATTCGGGCGTGCGCGCCTTGCAGATATAGCGGCCGTGCAGGATCAGCCAGTGGTGCGCGCCTACGCGGAACGGCTGCGGCACCTTCTTTTCGAGCTGCTTCTCCACCGCCAGCGGCGTCTTGCCCTTCGCCAACCCGGTGCGGTTGCCCACGCGGAAGATATGCGTGTCGACGGCGAACGTCTCCGCGCCGAACGCGCAGTTCATCACGACATTGGCGGTCTTGCGGCCCACGCCGGGCAGTTCGGTCAGCTTGTCGCGGTCGGCCGGAACCTCGCCGCCGTAATCGCGCACCAGGATTTCGGACAGCGCGATCACATTCCTGGCCTTGGCGTTGAACAGGCCGATCGTCTTGACGTGCTGCTTCAGCCCTTCTTCGCCCAGATCGATCATCGCCTGCGGCGTCTTCACGTCGCGAAACAGCGCGCGCGTGGCCTTGTTGACGCCCACGTCGGTCGCCTGCGCCGAAAGCACCACCGCCACCAGCAGCTGATAGGTATTGCCGAACTCCAGCTCGGTCTGCGGATCGGGGTTGGTTTCCGCCAGCCGCCGGAAGAACTCGAAGATCGCGTCCTTCTTCAAAGCCCCAGCACCTCCGGCATGGTGTAGCGCCCGGCCGCGCGGCCGATCAGCCATTCCGCCGCGTGCACCGCGCCCCGGGCAAAAATCGCCCTGTTTTCCGCGAGATGCGACAGCGAAACACGCTCGTTGTCGGCCAGGAAATGCACGGTGTGGTCGCCCGCCACGGTGCCGCCGCGCAGCGAAGCGAAGCCGATCGTGCCCGCTTTCCGCGCCCCGGTGATGCCATCGCGCCCGCGCACCGCTTCCTCGGCCAGCGACACGGCGCGGCCCTTCGCCGCCGCCTCGCCCAGCAGCAGCGCGGTGCCCGAAGGCGCGTCCACTTTCATGCGGTGGTGCGTCTCGACGATCTCGATGTCCCAGTCCTCGCCCAGCCGGCTCGCCGCCTCGCGCACCAGATGGGCGAGCAGCGTCACCCCCAGCGAGGTGTTGCCGGTCTGGAGCACGGCCACCGCATCCGCCGCCGCATCGCACAGGAAATGGTGGCGTTCCTCCAGCCCCGTGGTGCCGATCACGATCGGCACGCCCGCCGACACCGCCGCATCGAGATTGCCTTCGAGCGCCGCCGGAGCCGAGAAATCGACCAGCACGTCGCTCGCCCGCGCCAGCGCCAGCACATCGCCGCCCCGGTCGATTCCGCCCGCCAGATCATGCCCCGCCGCCGCAACCGCCGCGCGCAGCGCCTGCCCCATGCGTCCTTCACTGCCGATAATTCCGATTCTGGCCATGGCTCACCCCGTTTGCGCGGAGCTTCATGGGCGCGATGCGCGCACTGCGCAATATCGTCGTCCGCCCCGGCGCGGGCATCTGCACGGCGAGCCTGCGAAACCCGGAGATAATCTGACCTCCAACATAAAATACATTATATCAATCGCTTATATTTATTCGGAGCCATCGCCCCGCGAGGGTCGCTGCACAGACGGCAACCTTGCAGACGGTTTGTTAACCAAGCCGATTTATAACGCTTTTCATCGCACTTATCGAATCACGGCAATTCATCGCATAAACGATCCAAGCGGATCGATTTTTTGCCTACATCTTGGATTCAGGGGGCATAATTGCTCCCATTCTTGGCCTCGACCGGCTGTGGGAGAACCACCGCGTCGACACGCTATGCAGAGTTGTAGATAAAAAGGTCGAGCCGATGAATTTGAGCTTTAGAGCCTGATCATGCGCTTACGGGCAGCCTGTCAAAGCTGTCGTTGATCTGAGCGCGGCAAAGCGCAAAGATACGAAATGAGCGTTCTACTCGATGCCTATGGCAGTCCCTTCGACCCGCGCCCATTGATCGCACGCTGGAAGCAGGGGGATAGCAACGTCATCAGTCTGTTGTGGGAGCGCCTTCATCACCAGGGTGAATTGGGCTCGGCATCGTTCGCTGCCGTCCCTGATTTGGTAAATCTGTTGGAGTCGTTGGATCATCCCGATTGGAACATATATGGGCTCGTTGCCACCATCGAAGAGGTGCGAGCTCTGAAAGGTGAGATGCCTCCCGTGGCTTTGGCTTCAGCGTATTCAATTGCTTGGACATCAGTCCTGCCGTTGGCCCTGCGTGATCTGGCGGAAGCATCGGAGGATAAGCTGGTGCGCAGTTTAATCGCTACAATCGCTCATGCCAAAGGGCAGCACACACTTGGAGCACTTGCCCTTTGCACGGAGGACGAGAGACAGGAAATGCTGGGTTAGCTCACGCTATGGCAGCCATCCAGAACATCGTGATCCTCACCGGTGCGGGCATCAGTGCGGAAAGCGGCATCGATACGTTTCGCGGAGCGGGCGGGTTGTGGGAGAACCACCGGGTGGAGGACGTTGCCACGCCCGAAGCCTTCGCGCGCGATCCCGATCTGGTGCTGCGCTTCTACGACATGCGCCGCGCGGCGATCCAGACGCGCGAGCCCAATGCCGCCCACGCCGCGCTCGCGCGGCTGGACCGGGAATGGCGGGGCAACCTGTTGATCGTGACGCAAAATGTGGATGACCTGCATGAGCGCGGGGGCGCAAGAAGAGTGCTCCACATGCACGGCGAGCATCTCAACGCCTGGTGCACCGCCTGCGACGCGCGTTCGCGCTGGACCGGGCCGCTGATCGACCGCCCGCCCTGCCCGGTGTGCGGCACCCCGGCGCTGCGGCCGGACATCGTGTGGTTCGGCGAGATGCCCTATCGCATGGAAGAGATTTACGACGCGCTGCGCGCGGCGGACCTGTTCGTCTCGATCGGGACTTCGGGCGCGGTCTATCCCGCCGCCGGCTTCGTCCGCAACGCGCGCGATCTGGGCGCGGCCACGCTGGAGCTCAATCTCGAACGCTCGCAGGGGTCCGGCTGGTTCGACGAAAGCCGCCTTGGCCCCGCGACCGAACTGGTCCCGGCCTGGGTGGGCGAACTGCTGGGCTGACTGTTTTAATTCGCGCAGAGATCGCGGAGGACGCGGAGGAAAGCGCGTCGGCGCAGCCGACCTGCATTGAACCTGGCCTTCGGCCCTGCTTCTCCGCGCCCTCCGCGATCTCTGCGCGAACCCTGTTAAACGCCGCCACACCCCCGGCATTCGGGGTCTTTCGCGATGCGCATCGCGCGCAGCGAGGGCTTGAGGCCGTCGAACACGTGCAACTGGCCCCACTGCGGATCGCCAAGCGAGGCCACGCCTTCCAGCAGCGCGCGCAGGGCGTGCATCGCCCCGAACGCGCCGATCATGCCCACCATCGCGCCCAGCACGCCCAGATCGGCGCAGGAATCGCAGTCCTCGGCATCGAAGGCATCGCCCACGAAGCAGCGGTAGCAGGAATGCCCTGCGCGATGGCCGGCGAAGTTCGCCACCTGTCCCTGGAAGCGGCCGAGCGCGGCGCTGGTCAGCGGAATGCCAGCCGCCACGCAGGCGTCCGACACCGCCAGCCGCGTGGCAAAGTTGTCGCAGCCATCGAGCACGAGGTCCGCTCCGGCGATCAGTTCCGCCGCGTTGCCCCGGTCGATCCGCGCCACGCGCACGTCGAAATTGATTGCCGGATCAAAGGCTTGGAGCCATTCGCCGGCCACGTCCGCTTTCGGCCGCCCGATCGCGGCGGGGGTGAAGATCGTCTGGCGCTGGAGGTTCGATGCCTCGATCGCGTCGTCGTCGATCAGCGTGAAGCGCCCGATCCCCGCGCCCGCCAGGTATTGCAGCGCGGGCGAGCCGATTCCGCCCAGCCCCACCAGCACCACGTGCGAACGGACCAGCTTCGCCTGCCCCGCCCCGCCCACATCGGGCAGAACGATGTGGCGGGCGAAGCGGTCCAGTCTGTCCGGCGTCAGCGTCATGCCGCGAACCCGGCGGTCAGGCCGCCTCGGCCTTGCTGCCCGCCAGTTCCAGGTTGAGCATTTCCGCCAGCAGGAACGCCAGTTCCAGCGATTGCCCGGCGTTGAGGCGCGGATCGCAATGCGTGTGATAGCGGTCCGCCAGCCCTTCCTGCGTGATCGCGATCGCGCCGCCGGTGCATTCGGTCACGTCCTTGCCGGTCATCTCGATGTGAATGCCGCCGGCATGGGTGCCTTCGGCGCGGTGGACGGCGAAAAAGCCCTTCACTTCCGAGAGGATACGGTCGAACGGACGGGTCTTGTAGCCGTTGTCCGCCTTGATCACGTTGCCGTGCATCGGATCGCAGCTCCACACCACGGGATGCCCTTCGCGCTTCACCGCGCGCACCAGCGCCGGCAGGCCGGCCTCGACCTTGTCGTGCCCGAAGCGGCTGATCAGCGTGATCCGGCCCGCCTCGCGCGCCGGATTCAGCGTGTCGAGCAGGCGCAGCAGCGCGTCGGGCGCCAGGCTCGGCCCGCACTTCATGCCGATCGGGTTGCCCACGCCGCGCAGGAACTCGACATGCGCGGAGCCGTCGAACCGCGTGCGATCGCCGATCCACAGCATGTGCGCGCTGGTGTCATACCAGTCGCCGGTCAGCGAATCCTGCCGCGTCATCGCCTGTTCGTACTGCAGCAGCAGCGCTTCGTGGCTGGTGTAGAAGCTGGTGCCCTGCAGCTGCGGCACGCTCGACGGATCGACGCCGCAGGCCTGCATGAAGTCCAGCGCCTCGCCGATCTTGTCGGCCATTTCGGTGAACTTCGCCGCCCACGGGCTGCGGCCGACGAAATCGAGCGTCCACTGGTGGACCTGGCGCAGGTTGGCATAGCCGCCGCCGGCGAAGGCACGCAGCAGGTTCAGCGTCGCCGCCGACTGGCTATAGGCGCGCAGCATCCGGTCGGGATCGGGAATCCGCGATTCGGGCGTGAAATCAATGCCGTTGATGTTGTCGCCGAGGTAGCTCGGCAGTTCCACGCCGCCCTGCGCTTCCACCGGCGAGGAGCGCGGCTTGGCGAACTGCCCGGCCATGCGGCCGACCTTTACCACCGGCTGCTTGCTGGCGAAGGTCAGCACCACCGCCATCTGCAGCAGCACGCGGAACGTGTCGCGAATCGTGTTCGGATGGAACTCGGCAAAGCTTTCGGCGCAGTCCCCGCCCTGGAGCAGGAAACCCTTGCCCGCGCCCACTTTCGCCAGCTCGGCCTTCAGCGCGCGTGCTTCGCCCGCAAAGACCAGCGGCGGAAAGCTCGTCAGGGTCGTCTCGACCTCGCCCAGCTTTTCGGCATCGGGATAAGCCGGCATGTGCCGCGCTTCTTGTCCCCGCCATGAATCCGCAGTCCAGTTGCTTGCCACGTTTCCTTCCTTTCAAGGGGCGGGGCCATACGCCTCCCTGTGGACAATTGCAAAGGAACCGTTGCGATCACCGTGATCGCTTTCCGCACCGTTGCGGACGCGCGCTATTGGCCCTTCTTTTCCGGCACCACTTCCAGCCGCCAGCTCTGGTCCTTGCGCAGATAGCGCGCGGCCATGGCCTGCATCCGTTCGGGCGTGGTCTGGCTGTAATCGGACAGGATCGAGCGCAAGTCGGCGAACTTCTGCGGCTCGGTCGCCCCGCCTTCCAGCTGGAACATGTAGAAGCCGTTGCCCGTGCTGGCCCGCGTGATCAGCTGCTTGAGCGGCTCGGTCACGCGCGCGATCTCGTCGGCGGCGGGCGGCGTCGCGGCCAGATCGGCGGCGATCTTGTCGGCGGCGGCGAAGAACGCGGGCAGGTCCTGCGGGCGCAGCTGCACCGTGGCGGCCAGGTACCCACCGGTGGGCAGGTCCAGCGGCCAGGTCGAGGCCACCTGCGGCGCATAGCTCGCCCCGATCTTCTCGCGCATCTCGTCGAACAGGCGGTTGTTGATGATCTGCGCCAGGAGTTCGAGCTGGCGCGATTCGTGGACGCCGGCGCGCCCGCCGCCGGTCGGCCAGGCGACCAGCGCGGCGGCGGTGTTGGCATCGCCGCGGTGCGTCAGCACCAGCGGTTCCTCGTTGTGCGCGGGGATGTGCGGGGCCAGCGTGGACGCGGGCGCCGGATCGCGCTTCGGCAGCGCGCCGAAGGTCTTTTCCAGCGCGGCGATCGCGTCCTCGCGCTTGAAATCGCCGAACATGTCGATCTCGATCGGCCCCTGCTTCAGCAGCGGTTCCCACACCTGGCGGAAGCCCTCGGGCGTCGCCTTGTCAAGCTCGGCGGGGGTCGGCACGGCATAGCGCGGATCGCGGTTCTTGAGCAGCCAGTTGGCATCGCGCGTCAGCACCGACTGGGGCGAAGCGGCATAGCTTTCATACTGCAACCGTGCCGCTGCGCGGGCGCGCAGCACCGGGTTCGCGTCCCAGCGCGGCGTGGCCAGCTTGCCCGCCATCAGGTAGAGCTGGTCGGCCATGTCCGCCGGGCGCGTATCGGCTGTCATCGTGAAATCGGTATCGTCGATATCGAAGTTCAGGCTCAGCTTGCGGCCCGTCGCCAGCCGGTCCAGGTCCTCGCGGCTCAGGTTGCCGAAGCCGCTGTCCATCAGCGCCGCCTCGGCCAGCGGACCATAGACCGCGTCCTTCGGATCGATCGCGGCATAGCCGCCGCCGAAGCGCACTTTCATGATGATCCGGCCCGGTTCGGCATCGTTGGGCCACAGCAGCACCTTGACCCCGTTCGAGAGTTCGAGCTGCTCGATCTCGAGAATCCCGGTCTTCTGCGCCGAAGCCACCGTGCCCGGCGTGCCGATCGGCGGCAGGTCGGCGAACTTGATGGTGGAGGCGGCCAGGCGGCTGCCCTTGGCGGCATCGACCGGCGCCAGCAGCGCGGTGCGCAAGTCGGCGGCGGTCGCATCGCTGGCCGATGGCGTGATCAGCACCGGCCGCACCACCGTGCCGGTGAACAGCGTGCGCGTGTGCTGGAGCACGGCGGCCGGCGTGAACAGCGGAATGCTGCTCTTGAACACGTTGTAGACCGTTTCGGGCGATGCCACCGTCTCGCGGATGTCGACGGCGTTGACGATATCGTCGGCGAGCTTCGATCCGGCGAGCGTTTCCTGCGTTTCCACCGGCACCTTGAACGCCACGTCGAACTCGGCGACCTCGCGCGCGATCTCTTCCTTGCTCGGCGGCGTGGTCAGCGCATCGGCGATCACCGCGCGCACGTCGCGCACCGCCGCCTTCCAGTCGTCACCCAGCGGGGTGACGTTGACGATCGTGGCGTCGGTGGAGCGGGAGATGTCCTGCTGTTCGACCGAGGCCGCCAGGAAACTGCCGCCCGCGCGCGCCTTCGCCTCCAGCCGGCGGTTGATCAGCGCCATCGCCAGCCGGTCGACCATCAGGCCCTGGTTATAGGGGATGGTGTCGTTTACCTTCACCCACGGGCGCAGGATGGCGTAGTTGAAGATGCGCGGCAGGTCCGGCTCCACCAGCACGCGCGCATCGCCCACCGGGTTCTTCGGATCGGCCCCGGCGGGCGCCGCCGGCTTGCCGAAATCGGGCTGCGCCGGCTTGGGGCCGGTACCCTGCCACGGACCGAACCACTGGGTGATCTCCGCGATCAGCGCCTGGGGATCGGCATCGCCGGCCACCACGATCACCGCGTTGTCGGGCCGGTACCACTTGTCGTGGAACGCCTTGACGCTTTCCGACGTCGCCGCCTGCAGCGTCTCCACCGTGCCGATGGGGGACCGCGCCGCCAGCAGCTGCCCCTTGAAGAAAAGCTCGCGCGTGCCGTCCAGCGCGCGGGCCTGCGCGCCGGACCGTTCGCGCATTTCGGCGAGCACGATCGGCACTTCGGTCTTGACCCCCTGCGGCGTGAAGATCGGCGCGGTGATCATGCCCGACAGCAGGCGGAACGTTTCGTCCAGCTTGGGCGGCGTGGCATCGGGAATGTCGAGCTTGTACACCGTCTGCGTCGCGGTGGTCTCGGCATTGGTGTCGCTGCCGAACGTCGCGCCCAGCCGCTGCCAGGTCGGCACCGCCTCGCCCGACTTCAGGTACTTCGAATCGCGGAAGGTCAGGTGCTCGATCAGGTGCGCGAAACCGCGCTGGCTGTCGGTCTCGTAAAGCGAGCCGGCATCGACCAGCACGCGGATCGAAACCTGCCCCGGCGGCACCCCGTTGCGACGCACGGCATAGCGCAGCCCGTTGGGCAGTTCGCCGAAGATCCATTCCTTGTCCTGCGGCACGTCGCTGCCGCGATAGAGCCACGGCACCGGTGCTTTCGGCGCGGGCTTCGCCGCTGTGGCCGCGCGGCGGGCCGGGGCCCTCGCCTCGGCGACGGTGCCTGTCAGCAGCAGGACGGGAAGGATCAAGCAGAGATGGCGGGCGCGCCGGGAGAAGGACGTCATCCCGCCTCTATAGGAAGCGCGTGGATGAAGGGCCAGTGAATAGGACCGGCCCCGTTTCCGGCGCGATCGGTCAGGGCTGCGGCGCGGCGGCGGCGCCCGGCGCGCCCTGCTGGGCCTGCGCCGCCTTGCGCATGGCTTCCACTTCGGCGGCGGACTTGTGGTCCACCAGTTCCACCTGGAACACCAGATCGGCGTTCGCCGGGATGTCGCCCGCGCCCTGCGTACCGTAGCCTTGCGCCGACGGCACGCACAGGCGGTAGATCGCGCCCTGCGGCAGCAGCTGCAGCCCTTCCGAAAAGCCCGGGATCACGCCACCCACGGGGAACGCGGCCTGCATCCCCTGATCGAACACCGCGCCGGTAGCGGCGATGTAGCCGATGTAGTTGACCAGCACGAAATCGTCCTTGGTCGGCTTCGCGCCGTCGGCGGGCTTGAGCACGGTATAGCCGAGGCCCGACGCCGTCTTCAGCGCGCAGGCGCGCTGGCTGGCCGGGATCACGGGGTTCAGCGGCAGCGGGATGATCTGCCCCGCGGCCGCCGGCGCGGCGGGGGCCGCCGCCATCGCGAATCCCGGCGCGACGGCAAGGGCAAGGGCCGCCAGCGCAGCGGAAGCGCGGCCGGCGATAGCAGGAATGGCGGAGGGGCGCGGCGCGCGGGAGAAGGTGCTCATGCCGTCGCTATAAGGGCACGGGCTGGCGTCGAACAGTCGCGATTTGTCGCATATCGACCATCGGGATCGGGATTAAGACCTGCTTAACCATGGCCCGCCAGAAAGGCTTAACCACGTCATGGGAAAACCATGAGGCCCACAGCGAAGGCAGGAGCGAGTCGACCGGATGACGATCAGCAGCGATTATAGTTCTCCGGTCTGGGTCAATGGCTTTTCCTGCCGCAATTGTTCGGAAGTGGCGCTGGCCCAGAAGAACGTCGACCCCGCGAATCCCACGGCGGGGCCGTTCGGCGTCAACGATCCGAAGAAGGCCGATCGCAACGTTCTGTCGGCCGATCCGGCGCAGCATGATCGCATGAAGTCCATCCATTACGAGCTTCAGGCCTCGCAAGGGTCGTCGATCAGCGCGGCCTACAGCGGCGTGGCCACGGTCGCGCCGGGACAGTTCGTCAACGTCACGGCCTGAACGCAGGGCCGGAACCTCGCCGCCAACCGGACACCGGCCTCACGCCCGGGGCTTGACCCCCTCCGCCGCGCGCCTACATGCACAAGTATGTTCATCGAAACCGAAACCACGCCTAACCCGGCCACGCTGAAGTTCCTGCCCGGCGAGCAGGTCATGCCATCGGGCACGCGCGAATTCCTCTCCGAAGAGGAAGCCGCCGCTTCGCCGCTGGCCGAGGCGCTGTTCACGCTGGGCGATGTGACCGGCGTGTTCTTCGGCCGCGATTTCGTCTCGGTCACGATCGCGCCGGGATCGCAGTGGTCGGATGCCAAGCCGCAGGTGCTTTCGGTGCTGCTCGATCACTTCGTCAGCCAGGCCCCGCTGTTCGCGCCCGGCACCGCCGCCGGCATCGTCGTTCCCGGCGAGGAGGCGGAAGCGGACATGGGTGACGATCCGGCCGACGCCGATGTCGTGGCGCAGATCCGCGAACTGATCGAAACCCGCATCCGCCCGGCGGTGGCGAACGACGGGGGCGACATCGTCTATCGCGGTTTCCGCGAAGGCGTGGTCTTTTTGCAGATGCAGGGCGCGTGCTCGGGCTGTCCGTCGTCCACGGCCACGCTCAAGCACGGCATCGAAAGCCTGCTGAAGCACTACGTGCCCGAAGTCAGCGAAGTCCGCGCCGCCTGATTTCGGGGGCTGCCGGCCCCAGGGCTGGACCCCGCCACTGCCCGAACAACGCCCAGGAGTTCTCATGTCCCAGCCGCTTGCCGATGCCGCGCTCGATCAGCTTTTCCGTACCGCGCGCACCTATAACGGGTATCTCGACAAGCCGGTGACCGAAGCGCAGCTTCACGCGATCTGGGACCTGATGAAGATGGGGCCGACCTCGGCCAACCAGATGCCCGCGCGGCTGGTCTGGTGCGTCACGCCGGAAGCCAAGGAAAAGCTCGCGGCGCTGGCCGGCGGCGCCAATCCCGACAAGATCCGGCAGGCCCCGGCCACCGTGATCATCGGCATGGACCTCGATTTCCATGAACAGTTGCCCTGGCTGTTCCCCCACACCGACGCGAAAAGCTGGTTCGACGGCAACGAGCCGCTGCGCCAGATTTCGGCGATGCGCAATTCCACGCTGCAGGGCGGCTATTTCATCCTTGCCGCGCGCGCGCTGGGCCTGGATACCGGGCCGATGTCGGGCTTCGACAACGCCGCCGTCGACGCCGCGTTCTTCGCCGATACGCCGCGCGTGAAGTCCAACTTCATCTCCACGCTGGGCTATGGCGATCCCGCCACGATCTTCGAGCGCAGCCCGCGCCCGGATTTCGGGACGTTCAACACGATCGCCTGACCGGCGCCTGACCGGCGGACCAACCCTATGAGACGTCTCGTCATCGACAGCGCGACGGAAGATTGCTCGGTCGCGCTGTTCGACGGGGATGACCTGATCGCGGGCGAATGCCTCGCGCTGGGGCGCGGCCACGCCGAACGGCTGGTGCCGATGATCGCCGCGCTGCCCGGGAAGGGCCGCGCCGATGCGATCGCGGTGGATTGCGGCCCCGGCAGCTTCACCGGAATCCGCGTCGGTCTTGCCGCCGCGCGCGCGCTGGCGCTGGCGTGGGGCGCGCGGATCGAAGGCTTCGAAAGCCTGGCGCTGGTCGCCGCCATGGCGCGGCGCGATCATCCGCAGGCCGCCATCGATGTGGTGATGACCGGCGGGCACGGCGAATGGTTCTTCCAGTCCTTCGACGCGGCCGGCCGGCCGACCGAACCGGTGCTCTCGCTCGCGCCCGAGGACGCCGTGGCCCGCTCGGCCGCGCCGCTGGTCGCGGGCAGCCAGGCCGAAGCGGTGGCGGCGCGGCGTGGGGAAACCGGCGCGGCGCCTCTCGCCCTGGTGCTGCGGCCGGATGCGCGCGCCTTCGCGCTGCTCCCCGAACAGGCGATCGCCGCCGATCCCGCCCCCCGCTATGGCCGCGCGCCCGACGCGAAGCTGCCCCAACCGCGATGATCGCGCCCGAAGACGATCTCGACCGGATCATCAGCGTCATGGAGCGGGCGTTTCCGCCCGAATACGGCGAAGCCTGGAACCGCCGGCAGGTGGCCGACGCGCTGCTGCTCGGCCGCTGCCGCTACGGCCTGATCGCAGCCGACGGCGGTTCCGCCGTCGAACCGGGTGACGAAACCGCCGGCTTCTTCCTCGGCCGCAGTATTCTGGACGAAGAAGAACTTCTGCTTTTCGCGATCGCTCCCGAATACCGCCGACGGGGACTTGGCCACCGCCTTTTGTCGCGGTTCATCGACGAAGCACGCGCGAACGGGATCAAACGCGTCTTTCTCGAGATGCGGCATGGCAATCCCGCGATGCATCTCTACACCGCGCATGGATTTACCCCGGTGGGCATCCGGCGCGCCTATTACCGGACGCCGGGCGGCGAACGGCTCGATGCGATCAGTCAGGAACTCGTATTGGACTGAGGCAATACGGCCGGCATGAAAAATCATTCATATTGCGGCCTTTCATGTAACAATGCGTTGTCTTGAAAACGAATGGTTCTATAGGAATTGATCCTATATGGTCCCTGGGACAACCATATCAAAATACGCAAAACCAGAAAACTCAGAAGGTCGACATAGAAATGAGTGAAATCGAAAACGACATGCGTGAAACGCTGATCACGCTCACATCGGACATTGTTGCCGCGCACGTCAGCAACAACAGTGTCTCGGTTGGCGATCTGCCCACGCTGATCTCGAACGTCTATTCGGCGCTCGCGGGCCTGAACCCCGGCGAACCCGCTCCCGAACCCGCGCCCGAGCCGGCGGTTTCGATCCGCGCGTCGGTCAAGAACGATCACATCGTCTGCCTGGAAGACGGCAAGAAGCTGAAAATGCTCAAGCGCCACCTCGCCACGCGCTACAACATGACGCCGGAACAGTACCGCGCGCGCTGGAACCTGCCCGCCGACTATCCCATGGTCGCGCCGGCCTATGCCGAAAAGCGCCGCGAACTGGCCAAGAAGATCGGCCTGGGCCGCAAGCCCGCCACGCCGGCCCCTGCCGCGCCCAAGCGTGGCCGCGCCAAGGCCGCCGCGGCGTCCTGAACCCGCCGCGTCTTCGCAGGTTGAAGAATTGGCCCGCCGGTCTATGATCGGCGGGCCAATTGCATTCTTATCCGGGTAACACGTGCACCAACCGATCGACATCGAAGCTCTCTGCGCGGAACGGGGCCTGCGCATCACCGACCAGCGGCGCGTGATCGCGCGCGTCCTGTCGGAAAGCGAGGATCACCCCGACGTCGAAAAACTGCACGAACGCGCCGCCGCCATCGATTCCCGCATCTCGATCGCCACGGTCTATCGCACCGTGCGGCTGTTCGAGGAGGCCGGCATTCTCGACCGGCACGATTTCGGCGACGGCCGCGCGCGCTACGAGGCCACGCCCGAAGCGCACCACGATCACCTGATCGACGTGGAGACCGGCAAGGTCATCGAATTCGTCGATCCCGAACTCGAAGCGCTCCAGCGGCAGATCGCCGAAAAGCTGGGCTATCGCCTGGTCGATCACCGCATGGAGCTCTACGGCGTGCGGCTTGAACGCGACGCTTGAACTGCCGCACCCGGCGGGCATTCCGCTGGGCGGCCGTCTGCGCATCCTCGCGCGCCTGCTCGCCATGGTGGCGCTGCTGCTCGCCTGCGTGCCGCTCTACTATGCCTGGCGCATCGCGCGGCGGCGCGACAATCCCTGGCCGCGCCGGTTCCTGGGCGGAATCGCGCGGATCGCCGGGGTGCGGCGGCGGCTGGCGGGAACGCCGGCGCGGCGCGGCGCGTTCCTCGTCGCCAACCACGTCAGCTGGCTCGACATCCCGGTGCTGTCGGGCGCCACCGGCACCGCCTTCGTGGCGCACAGCGGGCTGGCCGGGCACGGGCTGCTCAAGTGGCTGTGCGAGATGAACGATACGGTCTTCGTCGCCCGGCATGACCGCACCAGCGTGCAGGCGCAGGTCGCGCATGTGCGGGCGGCGCTGAGCGATACCGGCGCGCTGGCGATCTTTCCCGAAGGCACCACCAGCGACGGCACCGGGATGCTGCCGTTCAAGTCCTCGCTGCTCTCCGCGATCGATCCGGTGCCGCCGGGCATCGTGGTCCAGCCGGTGTGGATCGATTACGGCCCCGAAGCCGCCGCGATCGCCTGGGTGGGCGACGAACATGGCGTCGACAATTTCCTGAAGATTCTCGCGCGGCGGCAGCCGATCCCGGTCACGCTGCATTTCCTGCCGGTGCTGACCGAAGCCGAAACCGCCTCGCGCAAGACCATCGCGGCGCAGGCACGCGCGCGCATCGCCACAGCCATCGCCGCGGCCATGGCCCACTGAATAGACGCGGCACGGTTTCCAAAAGCCCGAAATTCCCGTATCGGCCGGCGCCATGGCTTCCCCCACCTCCCCCCGGACCTTCCACGTCAAGAGCTTCGGCTGCCAGATGAACGTCTATGACGGCGAACGCATGGCCGAACTGCTCGCGGCGCAGGGCATGACGCCCGCCGACGCGCGCGACGATGCCGATCTCGTCGTGCTCAACACCTGCCACATCCGCGAAAAGGCTACCGAAAAGGTCTATTCGGACATCGGCCGCCTGCGGCGCGAGGACGGTTCCTCGCCGCTGATCGCGGTGGCCGGCTGCGTCGCCCAGGCGGAGGGCGAGGAGATCATGGCGCGCGCGCCCTCGGTCCGGGTCGTGGTCGGCCCGCAGGCCTACCACCGCCTGCCCGAAATGGTCGCCGAAGCCGCCGCCGGCAAGCGCGCCACCGAAACCGACATGCCGGCCGAAGCCAAGTTCGCCGCGCTGCCGCGCCGCCGCCGCTCCGGCCCCAGCGCGTTCCTGACCGTGCAGGAAGGCTGCGACAAGTTCTGCACCTATTGCGTGGTGCCCTATACGCGCGGCGCGGAAATCAGCCGGCCCTTCGCCGATCTGGTCGAAGAAGCGAAGCTGCTGGTCGAAGGCGGCGCGCGCGAAATCACGCTGCTGGGCCAGAACGTCAACGCCTGGGCGGGCGAGGACGCGAAAGGCCGCGCCACGGGGCTGGCCGGCCTTGCCGCCGAACTCGCCGCGATCCCCGATCTGGCGCGCATCCGCTACACCACCAGCCACCCGGCCGACATGGACGAGGCGCTGATCGCAGCGCACGGCACCAACGCCAAGCTGATGCCGTTCCTGCACCTGCCCGTGCAATCGGGCAACGACCGCGTGCTGAAGGCAATGAATCGCAGCCATACCGCCGAAAGCTACCTGCGCCTGCTCGAACGCGTGCGCGCGGCGCGGCCGGACATCGCGCTCTCGGGCGATTTCATCGTCGGTTTCCCCGGCGAGACCGACGCCGAGTTCGAAGACACGCTGCGCATCGTCGATGCCGTCGGCTATGCTCAGGCGTTCAGCTTCAAGTATTCCCCCCGCCCCGGCACGCCCGCCGCGACGATGGAGGATCATGTCCCGGCCGAGGTAATGGACGAGAGGCTCCAGCGCCTCCAGGCCGCGCTCAACCGCGATCAACTCGCGTTCAACCGGGCCAGCGTCGGCCGGCGCTGCACGGTGCTGGTCGAACGCCGGGGCAAGCATCCGGGGCAATGGCTGGGCAAGTCGCCCTGGCTCCAGTCGGTCCACTTCACCGGCGATGCCGCGATCGGCGATCTGGTGGAGGTCGATCTGGTGGAGGCGGGGCCGAACTCGCTGGCGGGGCAGCCGGTAGGGTAAAGGGGAGCGCCAAACCCATACCCGTTCGTCCTGAGCCTGTCGAAGGACGCGCGATTTGGTCAGATCTTGGAGTGGCTTTCCGTGCGAGGCCAGCACCGCGCGCGTCCTTCGACCGGCTCAGGACGAGCGGGTTTCGCAGATCGAAAGCCGCGTGCTAAGCTACTCTTCAGAGGCGGAGGAAGCTGTGCATTTGCAATTTCTGATTGTCGGCGGCTTTTGCCTGTTCTCCGGGATACAGATGCTCATCTTCCCTCGAAAGAAGCGCTTGGCTGCCGAAGCTAAAATCAGATCAAGAAAGCAGGAACTCGCGGCAGGGGCTCCCGAACGATATTTCGAAGAGGGAAGATCAATCGATGCCTATCCCTTGCCTCCCACTGACAGCAGATGGCGTATCAAGGGCGCATTTTTGACGGTCTGCGGCGTAGCGTTGTGGCTACTGGACTACTTCCGCTAACGGGGCGTTTCCGGAGAGCCTACTCTAGACCTGAGGTTGCGGACAACCGCCGCGTTCGCGGGCTAGCGCCCGGGAAAATACAGGACATCCGGGGGCCGCCCTCTACAGGACAAACCCCCGTAAACCACTGTTTTTCTTACAGGAAGAAGCTGCCGATCACCTGTAACGTTACGCCGCTGCGCGTGTCGATCAGCACCACGTCGTTACCGTAACGCACCCAGCGCTGGTAGCCGTAGCGCGGCGGGGTAAGGCGATAGGCCCAGGGGTCGTTGATCCAGTAGCGCTGCGCGTAATAGGGCGCGGCGAAGCGGTAGCCGGGACGGACCGGGCGATAGGCATAGCCGCGCGGACCGTAGTACCCGCCCCGGCGATAGACGTCGCCATGGGCGCGGCGATAATCGCGCCAGTCCTCGCGGTATTCGCGGCGGTCTTCGCGATATTCGCGGCGATCCTCGCGCGCCTCGCGGTGATCGCCCCGGCGCATGTCGTGGCGGATCTCGGCGCGGTCGCGCTGCATTTCGCGGCGATCGTGATGCAGTTCGCGCGCGCTCTGCGCGCTGGCGGCGGTGGGGGCCACGGCGGAAGCCAGGGCGCTGGCGGCCAGCGCGGCCATCATGATCTTGCGCATCGTTCGTCTCCTTCAACGGATGGTCCGGCCGGGATTTCCGCGAAGGACCGGGGCCGGACATCTGCACCGCTTATTGTCCGATTCGGGTGAACCGGTGCGGAACCCTGCTGTCAGCAACGCGAAAGGAATCCCTTTGTTTCAGCACCCTGCGACGAGCGCCCGGTTTTCCCCGACAAAAGCCGTGTGATAGCGCCCCGTCCCGCTTGCGCCGCGCCCCGGGCGATCTATCTTGAATCCACGGCCGCAGACGCGGCCCGCATGAAAGGAGCGCATGGCCCGCAAACTGCATCGTGCCCATGATGAGGCGCAGCATCGCCCCGAAGCCAGCCGGCCCGACCACAACAGGCGCGCCCGGGTGGAAGTCGAATTCGACGAACAGACCGTGCTTGGCGCCCTGTTCGGCCAGTTCGACACCAATCTCGTCCAGATCGAAAATCGGCTCGGCGTCTATATTTCGGCGCGCGGCAACCGCGTGCTGATCGAAGGGCCGGAAGATGCGGTGGCCCGCGCGCGCGATGTGCTGAAGGCGATGCACCAGCGCCTGCTCACCGGGCAGGACATGGACGCCGGCGCGGTCGAGGCGCTGATCGCGATGAGCAACGAGCCGACGCTGGACGGGATCATCACCGGCACGCCCGGCGCGCCGCCGCCGATCCTGATCCGCACCCGCAAGAAAACCATCGCGCCGCGCTCGGTCACCCAGATCGAATACATGAAGGCGCTGGTGCGCGACGATGTGATCTTCGCGCTCGGCCCGGCGGGCACCGGCAAGACCTACCTCGCGGTGGCGCAGGCGGTGGCGCAGCTCATTTCGGGCAGCGTCCAGCGGCTGATCCTGTCGCGCCCGGCGGTCGAGGCGGGCGAGCGGCTGGGCTTCCTGCCCGGCGACATGAAGGAGAAGGTCGATCCCTATCTCCGCCCGCTCTACGACGCGCTCTACGACTGCATGCCGCCCGAACAGGTCGAACGCCGCATGGCCTCGGGCGAGATCGAGATCGCGCCGATCGCCTTCATGCGCGGCCGCACGCTGGCCGATGCCTTCGTCATCCTGGACGAGGCGCAGAATACCACGCCGGCGCAGATGAAGATGTTCCTCACCCGCTTCGGCCAGAACAGCCGCATGGTGATCTGCGGCGATCCGAAGCAGGTCGACCTGCCCGGCGGCACCAACGCCAGCGGGCTGGCGGACGCGGTGCAGCGGCTGGAAGGCGTGGACGGCATCGGCGTGGTCCGCTTCAGCAGCGCCGACGTGGTCCGCCATCCGATCGTGGGCCGCATCGTCGAGGCCTACGAAGGGAAGGACGCGTGAGCGCCCCCACGCTCGAAATCGATATCGATCCGGTCTGGGGGCAGGACACCGACTGGGAAGCGCTGGCCAACCGCGCGGCCGAGGCCGCGGCGCGCGCCGCGCCGGAGCTCGCGCGCGACAACCTGATCGTCAGCCTGGTCCTGGCGGACGACGACGAGGTCCATGCGCTCAACAAGCAATGGCGCGCCAAGGACAAGCCCACCAACGTCCTGTCGTTCCCGATGCTCGCCCGCGCCGAAGTGCTGGCGGCCAGCGCCGACGCGCCCGAAATGCTGGGCGATCTGATCCTGGCGCATGGCGTGTGCCGGCGCGAAGCGGCGGAAAAGGGCGTGCCGGTGGAGCACCACGCCACCCACCTCGTCATCCACGGCCTGCTCCATCTGGCGGGCCACGATCACGAGCTGGGCGAGGGCGAGGCGGAGGAAATGGAGAATCTGGAACGGAAGGCGCTTGCCATGCTGGGTATCGCGGACCCATATGCGGACCGCTGACAGCGAACGGTTCGCGTAACAGGGGAGTGCAGACCAGTGCCCGAGGGCAACGGGTCCGGCGGCGACAGTCGCTCGGGCGAAGGGGACAGTAACGGCGCGCTGTGGCGCGCGATCAGGGCTTTCTTCAAGGGGCCGGACCAGGACCAGTCGCTGCGTGCGCAGATCGAGGAAGCGATCGAGGAGCACGAGGGCGAACATGGCTCGCCCGGCGGTTCGGACGGCGATCTGGTGGCGCTCGAACGCCAGATGCTGAAGAACCTGCTCCATTTCAGCGAACACGATGCCGATGACGTCGCCATTCCGCGCGGCCAGATCATCGCCGTGCCCGCCTCTGCCACGTTCGAGGAGCTGGTCGGCGCCTTCGCCGAACACGGCCACAGCCGCCTGCCGGTCTATGGCGATTCGCTCGACGAGATCGTGGGCATGGTCCACGTGAAGGACGTGTTCGGCATCGTCGCCGGCATCGCCCTTTCCGGCAAGCCCGCGCCCAAGGACTGGGCCGGCCTGATGCGCCAGCCGCTGTTCGTGCCGCAGGCGCGCGGCGCGCTCGACGTGCTGGCCGACATGCGCGCCAGCCGCACGCACCTGGCCGTGGTGATCGACGAATATTCCGGCACCGACGGCATCATCACGATCGAGGATCTGGTCGAAGAAATCGTCGGCGAGATCGAGGACGAGCACGACGATGCGCCGGAGGAACTGCTCAAGCGGCTCGATCCCGATACCTGGGACGCCGATGCCCGCGCGGAACTGGATGACGTAGCGGAAATCGTCGATCCCCGGCTTGCCGAAGTGGAAGAAGACGTCGATACGCTGGGCGGCCTCGCGGTCGTCCTCGCCGGGGAAGTCCCGCCCGTCGGGCGCGTGCTGGAACACGGCAGCGGCTGGCGGATCGAGGTGACCGGCGGAGACGAGCGCCGCCTCACGCGCCTGCGGCTCCACGCGCCGCGCACGCAAGAGGACGGGGAAGAGGACTAGGTCGGATCGGGTCCGGCACGGGCCGGCACCTGTCCGGAAGGGAATACGCCACCCGGCGGATTGCTCCGCTCTGACGGGAATGGCACTGTGGGAGGATGCGGATCGCGTCCGGCCCGCACGGAATGCAACGCAACTGAAGTCCGGGAACGAAGATACCGATGATCCGCCGCCTGCCTCCGCTGCGTTCGCTCGAAGCGTTCATTCGCGTCGTGCGCGCCGGCTCGGCCAAGACCGCCGCCGCCGAACTGGCGCTCAGCCCGTCGGCCCTCTCGCGCCGGCTGGGCGCGCTGGAGGATTTCGTCGGCAAGGCGCTGTTCGAACGCAAGCACCAGATGCTCAAGCTGACCGAGGAAGGCCAGCATCTCTACGACGCGGTCGCCCCGCTGATGGACGAGATGACCGACCGCATCGACCGGCTGGTCGATACCGGCAAGGTCATGCGGTTGCGGCTCGGCGTGCTGCCGCTGTTCGGCAGCCAGCGCCTGTTCCCGCGCCTGGGCGAGTTGCGCAAACTGCACCCGCAGCTGCATATCGACATCGACAGCTCGCACGCCGCCGAAACCAAGCTGGGCGATACCATCGACGCGGCCATCGTGCTGAGCGAGGGGCCGGACGGCACGCTCCATTCGGTGCGGCTCGATCACAACCGCGTCCACGCCATCACCTCGAAGGAACTGGCGGCGGAGCTGGGCGAACGGCCCGACATCGCCAAGCTTTCGAAGCAGACCTTCCTGGTCCACAACGATCTGCCCGCCAGCTTCGAGGCGTGGAAGCGCGCGCTCCATCTCGAACGGCTGGAGCCGGCGGCGGTGGATCACTTCGATTCGGGCCAGCTGATCCTCGAAGCCGCGGCGCAGGGCCTTGGCATCGCGATCATGCACGACGACCACTACAACCGGTCGCACGATCCGCGCCTCGCCCAGCTCTACAATATCGAGGTGGACAGCCCCTACAGCTACTGGTTCGTCTGCCGCCCCCGCGCGCTGCAATCGCGGCCCGTGCGGCTGTTCCACGACTGGCTGATCAAGGCGGGGCTGTAGAGCCGTTCCGATGTTGATGGAGGCGAGAGAAGCCCCTCCCCTTCAGGGGAGGGGTTGGGGTGGGGTCTCGCCTTACGCGAAACGTTGAACGGGAGGAAAGACCCCACCCCCGGCCCCTCCCCTGAAGGGGAGGGGAGACGCGTTTGCCTCCATCCATGTCCCAACGATTTCAGGACTTTCTACCCCGCCCAGCGGCGCACCAGGTTGTGATAGACCCTGGTCAGCCGCAGCGCCTGCGGATCGCCGCCACCCCCGCCCCCACTCGCACTCTGGCGCGCGTTGAGCGCCTGGATGGTCTGGTCGAGATCGAACAGCGCCTCGCGCGCGGCACCATCGCGCACCAGCGATTCCACCCAGAAGAAGGCGCAGAGGCGCTCGCCGCGCGTCACTTCGTTCACCCGGTGCAGGCTGGTCGCCGGGTAGAGCACCATGTCGCCGGCGGCGAGCTTGTAGGCCATGCGGCCGAAATCGCCGGCGATGGCCAGCTCGCCGCCGTCGTAGTCCTCGGACAGGAACAGCGTCGCCGAAAGATCGGTGCGCAGCCGCGCGCCGGTGGCGGGATCGATCCGCAGCGCGTTGTCGACATGGTCGCCATACTGCTCGCCGGGGCCATAGCGGTTGAACAGCGGCGGGTAGATCGCCTTGGGCAAGGCCGCCGACAGGAACAGCGCGGAGGCCGACAGCGCCTGCTGCACGCGCTGGCGCGCGGTTCGGGCGGCCTCGCCATCCTCGGGCAACTGGCGGTTGCGCTTGACCCGTGCCGCCGCCGGGCCGCTGGTCACGCTGCCGTCCACCCAGTCGGCCGCGGCGAGCGTCCGGCCCAGCGCCAGCGCCTCGTCACGGGGCAGAACCTGGGGGATGATCGTCAGCATCGCGTGTCCTTCGGCATCGCCATGGATGGCGAACCAGCATAGAGGCCAGCATAGAGGAACCGTGCCCCCCAGTGCCAGCAGGAGATTGCCGCGATGGCCGATGCCGATTTCACCGATCCCCGCCCCTGGCCGCAGGAAGGGCGCGAACGGATGATCTATCCCTCGCCGGTGGGCTGGAAAGGCACCGACTTCGTCGACAACGAGGCCGAGCTGCTCAAGCGGCTCAACCCGAAGACGGTGTTCATGATGGGCGACAACCCCGCGCTGCCACGGATGCCCGAACGCCCGCGCCTGCTCGATTTCTTCCGCTGCCGCTTTGGCGACATCACCGTGCGGCACCTGCTGGTCAGCGCCAAGCGCGCGCTGGACGACGGGCAGGACGAAAAGGTCGTGATCGCCTGCCTGCTGCACGACATTTCCAACGGCTGCCTGATCCGCGCCGATCACGGCTACTGGAGCGCGCAGCTCGTCGCGCCCTATGTCAGCGAGGAAGTGGCTTTCGCCGTGAAATATCATCAGGCGCTGCGCTACGTGTCGGACGAAAGCGTGGGCTATACCTACCCCGAAAGCTACGATCGGTTCTTCGGCCCGGATTACGCGATGCCCGAATACCTCCAGCGCGATGCCGACTATGCGCGCGGCCACAAATGGTACGGCACCGCGCGGCAGGTCACGCTTTACGACACCTATTTCTTCGACGATTTCCCGCCGGTCGATCCCGACGAACTGACCGACGTGATCGGCCGCCATTTCCGCGAGCCGGAGGAAGGACTCGGCTTCGACGCCAGCCCCACCGCGCACATGTGGCGCACGATGATCTGGCCCAACAACTTTCTCTAGCGGAATCAGGCGCGCGCGGCGGGACAGTCCGGAACGGGCCGTTCCCCGCTTTGCGCAAGCGCGGACAGCGGCAATAGTGCCCCGACGGAACCGGCGAAAACGGTCTCCGGGCGCGGATTGCACGCGGACCGCCCCGGGGCTTCGCCCGATACCCGAAGGCCCGTCCCGCGCCCCCGCGGCGCCTCACGTCGACGACCGGGCCGTCCAGGCCACGGTGCCTCCCCCCCGAGCGCCGTGGCCTCTTTTTTTGGCGTTTATGTTTTTTGCAAACTCACCATCGTCATTGCGAGCGTAGGGCAAGAGTTTGCAAGCGACATAACCGTCTTTTTTTTGGCAGTCGCGCTCCCCTCCCGCTTGCGGGAGGGGTTGGGGGTGGGCTGACTCCGCCCTACCAGTGCCGCCCCAGCCAGATCAGCAGCAGCGCGCCCAGCACCGAGGCGAGGCAGCCGGCGCGATTCACCCCTTCGCCGAACGTGCTGCCCGAACGCCAGCTGGCGAACACCCCGGCCACGATCGATCCGCCGATTCCCAGCAGCACCGTCTTCACGAACCCCAGGTCCACCGGGCCGGGATAGAGGATTTCCGCCAGCAGCCCCACGAAGAAGCCGGTGATCACGATCGAGATCAGGTTGAACACGCTTTTCGCCTCCGCCTTCCACAGCTTTTTTCCTGCTTCGCGGGGTGTGCCCGATCCGGCGCGATTGTCCACAGGATGGTGGTTCGGAGCGAAAATTTTTGGACCCGTCACGATTTGGTCTTGAAGTGCCGTTTTCCCCGCGCGTCGCTGCACTGCACAATGGCTTTCGCTGCGACGAAGCGAATCGGGATTACGACGAACCGAATCGTCAACTGATGGTTTACCCTCTTGTGTCTGAATCCCGTTGAGGCACTATGGATAGTGGTCGGACCGTGTGGGGGCCTCTAGACCTTGTTGAGAACGGAAGCGCGCCCTTGGGCGCGTGGCGGCTGCCGGCTTCGTGCCGGCGCCCGCTTCCGTGCCTGCGCAAGGGGCGCGAGACCCGATTTCATGACCCGCGCGGGCCATCTTGTGGTAGGATTGGGGTCTTGCTCCCGATTCGAACGGAAGCGGAACATTCGGACCGGCCGGAACAGGCCGGCGGGTGTCCGGCCAGCAGATTTGGACGGCCGGCCGGGTTTCGGTCGGGCGGTGGTGAAACCGGGGGTTAGACGTGGATTTCAGGACTGGGGACGGCTCCGTGGCGGCGCAGGACGAATTGGGCCTTGATGGCGCGACTCTCGAAGGCGCGTCGCCGGCAGAAGGCAGAACGGCGATGAGTTTGAATACGCAGGATTCCGGGACCGAGGCGCTGGTCGCCGCCGTGGCGGCGGCCGCGGCCGCCAGCGTTCCCGCGCCCGAGAAGGAAAACTCGCGCACCGTCCGCGCCCGCCGCTTCGGCATCGTCACCGATGAATCGCGCGATGCGCTGCTCACCGCGTTCGGCAAGGACACGCTCGACGACCGCTACCTGCTGCCCGGCGAAAAGTACCAGGACCTGTTCGCCCGCGTGGCCGATGCCTATGCCGATGACGAGGCGCACGCCCAGCGGCTCTACGACTACATCTCGAAGCTGTGGTTCATGCCCGCCACGCCGGTCCTCTCGAACGGGGGCACCGGGCGCGGGTTGCCGATCTCGTGCTACCTCAATTCGGTGGACGACAGCCTGGAAGGCATCGTCGCCACCTGGAACGAGAACGTCTGGCTGGCCAGCCGGGGCGGCGGCATCGGCACCTACTGGGGCCAGGTGCGCGGCATCGGCGAAAGTGTGGGCCTGAACGGCAAGACCAGCGGCATCATTCCGTTCGTGCGGGTGATGGACAGCCTCACGCTCGCGATCTCGCAAGGCTCGCTGCGGCGCGGGTCGGCCGCCGCCTATCTCGACGTCTCGCACCCGGAAATCGAGGAGTTCCTCGAAATCCGCAAGACCAGCGGCGATTTCAACCGCAAGGCGCTGAACCTGCACCACGGCGTGCTGCTGACCGACGACTTCATGGAAGCCGTGCGCGATGGCGCCGAATTCCCGCTGCGCAGCCCCAAGGACGGTTCGGTGCGCGGCAAGGTGGACGCGCGCAGCCTGTTCCAGAAGCTGGTCGAGGTGCGCCTCGCCACGGGCGAGCCCTATCTGGTGTTCTCCGACACCGTGAACCGCATGATGCCCAAGCATCACCGCGATCTCGGCCTCAAGGTCTCGACCTCGAACCTCTGTTCGGAAATCACGCTGCCGACCGGCCGCGATCACCTCGGCAACGATCGCACCGCCGTCTGCTGCCTGTCCTCGCTCAACCTCGAAACCTGGGACCAGTGGCACGGCGACAAGCACTTCGTCGAAGACGTGCTGCGTTTCCTCGACAACGTGCTGCAGGACTATATCGACCGCGCCCCCACCGAAATGGCCCGCGCCAAGTATTCGGCGATGCGCGAACGTTCGGTCGGCATGGGCGTGATGGGCTTCCACTCGTTCCTGCAGCAGAAGGGCATCGCCTTCGAATCCGCGATGGCCAAGGCGTGGAACCTCAAGATGTTCCGCCACATCGCCGCCAAGGCGGACGAGGCCAGCCTGCTGCTCGCGCAGGAACGCGGCCCCTGCCCCGATGCGGCGGACATGGGCGTGATGCAGCGCTTTTCGTGCAAGATGGCGATCGCGCCCACCGCGTCGATCTCGATCATCTGCGGCGGCACCTCCGCCTGCATCGAGCCGATCCCGGCCAACATCTACACGCACAAGACCCTGTCCGGCTCGTTCGTGGTCGAAAACCCCTATCTCAAGGCGCTGCTCCAGCAGAAGAGCAAGGATTCCGCCAACGTGTGGAATTCGATCCTCGAGAACGGCGGATCGGTCCAGCACCTCGATTTCCTCAGCCCCGAGGAAAAGGCGGTGTACAAGACCAGCTTCGAGATCGACCAGCGCTGGCTGCTCGAATTCGCGGCGGACCGCACCCCGTTCATCGATCAGGCGCAGTCGCTCAACCTCTATATCCCGGCGGACGTCGACAAGTGGGACCTGATGATGCTCCACTTCCAGGCGTGGGAGAAGGGCATCAAGTCGCTCTACTACCTGCGCTCGAAGTCGGTGCAGCGCGCCGGGTTCGCCGGCGGGGTGGAGGCGGACAACACCGCCGAAGCGCCGAAGATCGAACTCAGCGCTGGCGACCAGACCGACTACGAGGAATGCCTCGCCTGCCAATAAAGGCCTGCCAATAGGGGCCTGCCGGTAACGGACTTTCCCCAGCCGGCACCCCGCATTTCAGGAAACCGCCGCCATGGGCACCGGACCTGCCATCGCCACGCTTCCCGCCCCTCGGGGCGCGGCGGGGCGCATGGGTCCGGCCGTGCCGGGCGGCCCCGTTTCTCCTCCCGCCAGCACCGGATCGATGACCGCGCCATCCTCCTTACATTCCGCGACATTTTGCGGCTTGCCCGCAGGCGCGGCGGCGTGTCTGGAGGCCCCGGATCGTTTGCATTCGGGAGTATCGGGCAATGCGCAAGTGGCACCGCTGGACCACGGTGTTCTTCGGGATTTTCATGCTGTGGATGGCGGTGACGGGCATCGCCAGCCACGTCACCGCTCTGTGGCCGGCGGGCGAAGCGCCGCCAGCCTCCGCGCAAATGGCCGCGCCCGCCGGCTTCCACTGCCCCGAAACGATGACGTGCAAGCCCAAGGCGCCCAAGGGCGGGATGCGCGCCTGGGTGGGCATGTTCCATCACCTGCACTCGGGCGAGACGTTCGGGCCGCTCGGCACCGCGATCTCGCTGCTGACCGGCTGCGCGCTGCTGTTCTTCAGCATCTCGGGCCTGTGGATGTACCTCCAGATGTGGCGCAACCGGAAGCAGCGCGGCCTCAAGCCCGGCTGGTTCTGGCCGTAACGCTTCGGACGGGGGATAACCGCCCTTCCTACCCGGCGCGCGCGGCGACTTCGCTTCCGCGCGCGCCTTATCGTGCCTATCTCTCGCAGACTCACTGACAGGACTCACGCCCATGCCGCTTCTTGAAGCCCGCAAGACCTACAAGCCCTTCGAGTATCCGTGGGCCTACGAATACTGGAAGCGCCAGCAGCAGGTCCACTGGCTGCCGGAAGAAGTGCCGCTGGGCGAGGACTGCCGCGATTGGGCGCAGAAGATCAGCGATCACGAGCGCAACCTGCTCACGCAGATCTTCCGCTTCTTCACCCAGGCCGACGTGGAAGTGCAGGATTGCTACCACGAAAAGTACGGCCGCGTGTTCAAGCCCACCGAGGTCAAGATGATGCTGGCCGCGTTCTCCAACATGGAGACGATCCACATCGCCGCCTATTCGCACCTGCTCGACACCATCGGGATGCCCGAGACCGAATACGGCATGTTCCTCGAATACGAGGAAATGAAGGCCAAGCACGATTACCTCTCGACCTTCGGCGTGGAGACGGACGAGGACATCGCGCGCACGCTCGCCATGTTCGGCGGTTTCACCGAAGGGCTGCAGCTGTTCGCCAGCTTCGCCATGCTGATGAACTTCCCGCGCTTCAACAAGATGAAGGGCATGGGCCAGATCGTCAGCTGGTCGGTGCGCGACGAAAGCCTGCACTGCGAAGGCATCACCCGCCTGTTCCACGCCTTCGTTGCCGAACGCGGCTGCCTGACCAAGGCGGTGAAGGAAGACATCATCGATTGCTGCCAGAAGACGGTGCGGCTGGAAGACGCCTTCATCGACCTGGCCTTCGAACAAGGCCCGGTGCCGGGCATGAGCGCCAAGGAAATCAAGAAGTACATCCGCTACATCGCGGACTGGCGCCTGGGTCAGCTCGGCTTCCAGCCGATCTACATGATCGACGATCACCCGCTGCCCTGGCTCGCCCCGCTGCTCAATGGCGTGGAGCACGCCAACTTCTTCGAAGCGCGCGCCACCGAATATTCCAAGGCCGCCACGCGCGGCAACTGGAACGACGTCTGGTCCAGCTTCGACGCCCGCCGCAAGGCCAAGTCGGCCGCCAACGCCGACGTGAGCCTCGAAAGCGAGGAAGACATGTTCAAGGCGGCCGGAATCGCGGCGGAGTAAGCAGCGCAAGGACATCCCCCTCCCGCTTGCGGGAGGGGTCAGGGGTGGGTCTGCTCCCTCCCCTCCATCACCGCGCTGCGAATGGCCGTAACCACGCCCTCGATATTCCCCAGCACCGCGGCATTGGTAAAGCGCAGCACGCGATAGCCATTCGCCGCGAACCAGCGGTCCCGCGCGGCGTCTTGCTCCAGCCGCGCCTCGTGGCTGAAGCCGTCGAGTTCCACCACCAGCCGCATCTCCCGGCACAGGAAATCGGCGAAGAACGGCCCGACCGGCATTTGCCGGCTGAACTTCGCACCCGTCTGCGCCCGCGAAAGGTAGCGCCAGAGCAGCCGTTCGGCGGGAGAAGCCGCATGGCGCAGTTCACGCGCCCTTGAAGTATCGCGCGGCTGGAAGGCCATCGGTGGAAAATGACCCACCCCCAACCCCTCCCGCAAGCGGGAGGGGAGAAGAAGATACGACCGATTTGGCATTTATCCTCCCCTCCCGCCTGCGGGAGGGGCCGGGGGTGAGCCTGCCCGCCCTCCCCACGGATCGGGAGCAGGGCTTGGCCGGCCTTGCCCACGCTCCTTCGGGCCTGGCGCCACGCGCGTTCCGGCCCGGCGCGACCGGTGTGGGGCGCGGGTTCAAGGCGGGGCGTTTGCCAAGTCCCTGGCCCAGGCACACCAGCACCGGACGGGAAGCGTGGATGTGGCGCGGTGATTCAACCGCTGCCGGCACGGGGCCGTACCTGCGAGCCGCCGCCCCTGCCGAAGCCCCTTCCCTCATGGCCGAGCCGGACCGGGCCTGCTGCCCCACCGGCCGTTCGCGACCGCAGCCTTCGACACGCCCTTCCCGCGCACCTTCCGGGTGCCGCACCGGTCGCGCGTTTCCGTATCGTCCTTTCAGGCCAGAGTCCGGGTTCGCCGCCGGATGCGGGCGCTTATCTGCGGTTCAGCCCCGCTCGCGCCCCATCACCCGCGTCGGCACGCCCTGATAGCGCAGGCCCGGCAGCAGGCGTTCCTGCTTCATGATCACGCTGTGCCCGCCCACGCGCGCGCCATCGCCCACGTCCGCGCCATAGAGCGGCACCGTGCCCGCGCCGATCGTCGCGCCCTTGCCGATGAACACCTTGTCCACCTTCAGCACGCGGTCCTCGAAGGTGTGCGCCTGGAACATCGCGGTCACCGTCGCGCCATCGCCGATGTGGATCATGTCCGGGTCCACCACTTGCGCGAACTGCGGCCCCAGCACCGCGCGCTTGCCGATGGTGAGGCCCATCGCGCGCAGGAAGCCGAGCAGCAGGAACGTGCCTTCCAGCCGCTGCAGGATCAGGTTGGCATACTTGGCCCAGGCGACATAGACATAGTCCCACCGGCTGCACCAGCACGACCACAGCGCGTGCTGGCCCGGCTTCACCCGCCCGATCAGCGTCCACTTCAGCGCCCACACCGCCGCCAGCAGCGCCATGATCGGCGCGAGCATGGCCCCCGGCAGCACCAGCAGCGCGAAGGCGGCATCGCCCGTCACGCCCCGGCCGCGCGCCACCATCGCGTACCACAGCGCGGAGAGCAGCAGCGGCAGCACCGGCAGGGCGAAGCGCGCCACTTCCCAGAACACGCGGTTCCAGTAGCGCACGGGCGAGGGATCGTGGGTGAGGCTGCGGTCCATGTCCACCACCTCGCGCCGGGGCAGGTCGAAGCAGGGGTGGCCAAAGCGCGATTGGCCGGCGGCGATAAGGTCGGGCCGCGCCACGGTGGCGATGCCGATCAGGATGTCGTCGGGCAGGCGCGTGTTCGCCGGGATCACCGCGTGGTTGCCCAGGAACGTGTTGCGCCCCAGCTCCACCGTGCCGAGCGTGACCGTGCCCGCGCGCACGTCCGCGCCGCCGAGGTAAATGCCATCGGCGAAGAACGTCTCCGCGCCGATTTCCACCAGTTCGGGCACCACGTCGATGATCGTGCTGATCTCGCAGCTGGCGCCCACGCGCATTCCGGCCAGGCGCAGCCACTTGGACCAGAATACCGTGCCGCTCAGCCATTCGCCGGCGGCGTGGAGCATCCCGGTCTTGATCCACACCCGCACATAGGCGGGGCTGAACCGCCCGATCGTGCCCGGCTTCACGCGGCCCATCGCGCGCAGCATCAGCGCGCTCCACACCAGCGTCAGCGGCACCGCCGCCACGGTCAGGCCGATCAGCACCAGCCCGGTGCGCGAAAGCGGCGCGGGATGCGCCATCCACGCCCACATCGCGTCATAGGTCACGCCGGCCCGGCGCATCACCGCCAGCGACAGCAGTTCGGCGGGCAGCGCCGCGACCAGCGCCGCCAGCCCTTCCGCTGCCAGCAGCAGCGCGCTGTGCAGTGCGGGCGAAAGCGCCGTGCCCTGGGCCGGTGCCGGCGCTTCGGGCGCGGGGCCGACGCGGCTCGCCGGCACGCCGCCCCACAGTTCGCCCGGCGGGATCGTGCCCCCGGCGTTGAGGATCGACAGCGCCGTCAGCACGCTGCCCGCGCCCACGTGGCAATCGCCCTCCACGCCCGCGCGCACGCCCAGCGTGGCGCCTTCGCCGATCGTCACCGCGCCGAACACGATGTCGCCCCGGTCGAGTTCGGACAGGCCGATGTGCGCGTCCTGCCCCAAGGAGACGTTGTCGCCGATCGTCAGCAGGTCCCACCCGCCGCGCCGCAGGTCCACCCCGCGCGCGATGTGGACGTTGCGGCCGATCCGCGCGCCCAGCGCGCGCAGCGCCGCCTGTTGCACCACCGTGCCCTGGATCAGCGGCCAGGGAATCAGCCGCACCGCCTGGAACACCACCCAGTGGCGCAGGTAGAGCGTGCTCCACACCGGTGCGCGCACCGCGCGATAGCGCCCGACCGCCAGCCGCTTGACCAGCACCGCGAACAGGATCGCCGCCGGCACATAGAGCGCCAGCGCGCCCACCGCCGCCAGCGGGGCAAGCAGGACGAAGGCGGTCATGCTCATGTGCCCGAACAGGCGGGGGATGACCTGGAACGCCGCGAACCACGTCAGCCAGCCGCCCGCCGCCAGTTCGCCCAGCAGCCAGCCGGTCTGCACCGCTTGCGCCAGCCGCGGCCGCGCCACGCCTTCGCGCACCAGCGGCGCCTCGTCGGCCGCGTCCGCCGCCGGCATCGCCCGGTCGGCCAGCAGCGCCAGCGCGCGCACCGTCCGCGCCTCGTAGATGTCGGACACGGTGATCCAGTCGGTGCGCGGATCGTCGCGCAGCAGCGTCACCAGCAGCGCCGCGCTCAGCGAATCGCCGCCCAGATCCTCGAAGAAATCGTCCTCCACCGAAACGCCGTCGCCGCGCTTGAGGATGTCGGCCATCCCGGCGGCGAGCAGGCGCTCCATCTCGCTGGCGGGTTCCGCCCGGCGCCCGCTGCCCGTGGCGGCGCCGGTGGCGGGCGCGGCGATGTCGATCAGCGGCAGCGCCGCACGGTTGAGCTTGCCGCCCACCGTCGTCGGCAGGTCGTCGATCAGCGCAATCTCGCGCGGGACCATGTAGCGCGGCAGGGTGGCGAGCAGATCGCCGCGCAGCGCGTCGAGGTCGAGCGGCTGGCGCGGATCGTCGGCCACCACGAAGGCGACGAGTTCGGGCACGCCGCGATGGTCCTGCATCCGGCAGCCGGCGGCGCGCACGCCCGGCAGTTCGGCCAGCCGCGCCTCGATCTCGCCCAGTTCCACGCGGTATCCGCGCAGCTTGACCTGCGCGTCGATCCGCCCGTGGTAATAGAAATTCCCGTCCGCCTCGCGGTGCACGAGGTCACCGGTGCGATAGATGCGGCCCAGCACCGGATGATCGCAGAACTTCTCGGCGGTCAGGTCCGGCCGGTTGCGGTATCCGCGCGCCACGCCCGCGCCGCCCATGCACAGTTCCCCGCGCATTCCCTCGGCCACTTCATCCAGCGCTTCATCCAGCACCCAGGCCTGCATTCCCGGCACCGGCGCGCCGATGGTGATCGGCTTGCCCGGCACGATATCGCCGCGCAGGCAGGTCACCGCGCATTCGGTAGGGCCATAGCCGTTAACCAGCCGCCGGCCCTTCTGCCACAGGTCGGCGATGTCGCGCGGCAGCGCCTCGCCACCCACGTAAAGCAGCTTGAGGTCGGGCAGCGCGCGTTCGGGATCGGCGCAGCCGCTGGAACGCAGCAGCGTCGGCGGCGGGCAGAACACGGTGGCGCGCTCATCGCGCAGCCAGCCGACGATGTCCGGCCCCAGCCGCGCCGCCGCATCGTCCATCACCAGCAGCGTGGCGCCGGTGGCGAAGGCGAGCCAGGTCTCCTCCAGCGAGGAATCGTAGGCGGAGGACGATCCCTGCACCACGCGGTCCGCCGTGGTCAGGCCGAATTCGGCGATGTCGGACGCGACGAGGCTGGCGATGTTGCGATGCTCGATCATCACCCCCTTGGGGCGGCCCGTGGTGCCCGAGGTGTAGATCACATAGGCCAGCCGGTCGGCGGCGAAGCCCTCCGGCAGATCGCCCGCCGGGGGGTCGCGCGCCAGCAGCGCGTCCGCGTCGAACAGCCGCGCGGGATCGGCCACCAGCGGCGCCAGCCGCGCCAAGCCCACGGCGTCGGCCAGCACGGCCACGGGCTCCGCATCCTCCAGGATTTCGCGCATCCGCTCCTCGGGGAACGACGGGTCCAGGCAGGTGAACGCCGCCCCGGCCTTCAGCACCGCCAGTTGCGCGACATAGAGCAGTGGCGCGGTGCGCGGCAGCAGCAGCGCGACGATCGCTTCCCCGGCGATCATCGGCGCAAGGTGACGCGCCAGCCGGTCCGAAGCGTCCGCCAGTTCGGCATAGGTCATCGTCGCGCGCACGGCGCGGTCGCGGCCCGGCGGGATGTCCAGCGCCATCTGCCCCGGCACGCGCGCGACGGTATCCGCCAGAAAGGCGTGCAGCAGGCGGCCGGTCTCGTCCGCCGCGCCGCGCGCCAGAATTGCGCTGTCCTCGAAATTCATATGGTCCCCTGCTTCCGGCCCGAAGCGGCCCGCGGGTGCCCCGCATGACGCGCTCCGCCGGAGCGGGGCGCCATGCCGATACAATCCGCGATTTTCCAGCAATAGATGCGGGCTATCGACTGCAAAGTGACCGTCAAATTAAGGTCCGGTAAGGAAGGCCCCGCACCACCTTTCGATAATCTCGAACACTTTGGCCCACATTATCCGGATCATTCCGACTCGGGCTTTGCGGCATAGTGACCACATCGCACGATGGAGACGACGCCATGCTCAAAGCCCTGCTCGACACCGCCACCCCGCGCCTCAGCCCGGCCGAATGGCAGGATGTGAAGGCCGCGCTCAACGCCGTGGCCGATTGCCCCTGCGGCCAGCCCCCGCTCGCCGGATCGCTGCGCGACCGCGTGGGCCGTGCAGTTGGCGCGATCACCGGCCACGTCGTCAAGCCGCGTCCGCGCGCCGCGGCCGACACCATTCCCGCCCACCTGCGCCCGGTGCGCGATTTCCTGTGCGAAAGCCACCGCACCCGCGCCCTGGCCCACCAGCATATCCCGGCGCTCGCCGCGCAGGGCTATTCACCCGCCCAGATCGAAGCGATGGCGCTGCTCGGCGCCTGATCTCTCTCCAAACCAAGGAATCCCGCCATGACCACCCGCACTTCCACCGTCGACGGCGTCGATCTCGTCATCCTTCCGCCCGTCCGCGATCTGGGAGACGGCTTCCAGGTTCGCCGCGCGCTGCCTTCGGCGCACCGCCGCATGGTCGGCCCGTTCATCTTCTTCGACGAGATGGGGCCGGCCACGTTCGACACCGGCGAAGGGCTGGACGTGCGCCCGCACCCGCACATCGGCCTCGCCACGATCACCTACCTGCTCGAAGGCGAGATCCTGCACCGGGATTCGCTGGGCTCGGTCCAGCCGATCCGCCCCGGCGAGGTCAACTGGATGACCGCCGGCAGCGGCATCGTCCATTCCGAACGCACCGCGCAGGAGCAGCGCAGCCACGCCAACGCGCTGTTCGGCCTGCAGACCTGGGTGGCGCTGCCCACCCAGGCCGAGGAAGTCGATCCCGCCTTCGTCCACCACAAGGCCACGGAGATTCCGGTGATCGAGGACGCCGGCACGCGCCTGACGCTGATCGCCGGCACGTCGGACGGGCTGGTCTCGCCGGTGAAGACCTTCTCCGACATGGTCTATGCCGATATCGCCCTGGCCGATGGCGCGCGCTATCAGGTGAAGGCCGAACACATCGAGCGCGCGATCTACGTGGTCGGCGGCGAAGTGGAAGTGGTCGGCCAGACCGGCACTTTCGCCAAGGACGAACTGGTGGTGTTCAAGCCCGGTGCCGAAGTGATCCTGCGCGCCCGGGGGCAGACCCGCATCATGCTGCTGGGCGGCGAACCGCTGCCCGAAAAGCGCAACATCTTCTGGAACTTCGTCTCGTCCTCGGCCGAACGGATCGAGCAGGCCAAGGAAGACTGGAAGGCCGGCCGCTTCGCCCGCGTTCCCGGCGAAAGCGAATTCATCCCCCTGCCGGCCTGACCGCCCGCCCGTTTTCAGGAGAATCCCGATGGTTCACGGCACCGCCCATATCGGCAAGGACCGCTACCGCACCGAGATCGAGGTCGACGGCCACCGCATCGTGGCCGACGAACCGCCCGCGCTCGGCGGCGCCAACGCCGGCCCCGCACCCTATGATCTGATCCTGGCGGGGCTCGGCGCCTGCACCGCGATCACGCTGCGCATGTACGCCGATCGCAAGCAGTGGCCACTCGAATCGCTCGACGTGGCGCTGCGCCTCACCGGCGGCAAGGACGATCGCCGGATCGAACGCGTCCTGACCATCGCCGGGCTGGACGCGGACCAGCAGGCGCGCCTGGCCGATGTGGCCGAACGCACCCCCGTCACGCTCACGCTGAAGGGCGGCATCGCGATCGACACGCGGCTGGCCTGAACGGCCCGGCCCGGCTTTAGCTCTCCCGCCTTTCGTCATTGCGAGGGGCGAAGCCCCGCGGCAATCCAGAGCGGTATGCGGGCCAAAGCGGCACGCGGGGCACTGGATTGCTTCGCTTACGCTCGCAATGACGATGCGGATGCCGTCCGCCTCTATCCCGCCGCCAGCTTGCGCCCTTTCGCCCCGGCCGCCACGGTGAAGCGCGCCAGCCGGCTTTCGGTATAGCGCGGCTCCAGCACGGTGGAGACGGCCAGGTAATCGGCCACGGCCTGCGCGGGCGTCAGCGTCAGCAGGACATAGCCCTTGGCACGCTGGTCGCAGAACACCACTTCGGGGCTGGCTTCGCGCAGCATCTCGCCCAGCGGCACCGCCGGCATCTCGTCGCCGATCGAGGGGCTGGTGATCGACGAGGTGCCGAATTCCACGGCCACCGCGGTGCCGGCGTCGTCCGCCAGATTGGTGGCCCAGAAGGCGTGGCTGTCGCCCGCCAGCACCAGCGGTTCGCTGCCGGCGCGGCGGAAGCTGGCATAGAGCCGCTCGCGCGCCGCCGGATAGCCGTCCCACGCATCGAGGTTGAACGGCACCCCGGCGCGGTAGCCGGCCTGCGCGGCTTCCGCCCGCCGCCGCGCGCGGGGCGACATCGCCGCCAGCATCGCCGCCGCCTTGTCCGGCCCGAACTGCTTGTCCAGATCGGGGCCGTTGATCCGGCCCATGTTCACCTGGTTGCCGATCACCTGCCAGGGCGTGCCCGCCTTGACCGACCCGGCCAGTTCGCGCTCCACCCAGGCGCGCTGCGGTTCGCCCAGCATCTCGCGGTCCGGGCGGTTGCGCTCTGCCAGCACGGCGGCGATGTCCTCGGCGGCCGGCACCCCGTCCTTATGTTCCGCCTGATGACTGCGCGCCAGCAGCCGCGTTTCCACCATCAGCAGCGTGGCCAGATCGCCGAAGGCGAAGCTGCGGTTGATCGCTTCCCACGGCTGGCCCGGCCGGGGATCGCGGATCGGCAGCCATTCGAAATAGGCCTGCATCGCCGCCGCCTTGCGCTTGCCCCAGTCGCCCTCGGTGGCCGGCTGGTGGTTTTCCGCGCCGCCGATCCAGCTGTCGTTCGCGGTTTCGTGATCGTCCCACACGCAGATGAACGCGGCGCGGGCGTGGGCGGCCTGCAGCATCGGATCGCGCTTGTAGAAGGCGTGGCGCGCGCGGTAGTCGGCCAGCGTCACCACTTCGTGCGCCGGCTCCACGATCCGGCCGATTTTCCGCCCGATCGCCGCGCCGTAGCCGTCCGCGCCGTATTCGTAGATGTAATCGCCCAGGTGGATCACCGCGTCGAGCCGGTCGCGCCGGGCCAGCGCGTCATAGGCGTTGAAGAACCCGCCGGGATAGAGTTGGCAAGTCACCACCGCGAAGACCACGTCCGCCGTCGCGCCCCGGGGCAGTGTGCGGAAGCGGCCGGTGGGCGAGCGGGTGCCATCGGCCAGTTCGAACCAGTACCAGTAATCGGTGCCCGCCTGCAGCGTGGCCGGCTCCACCTTCACCGTGAAATCGCGCGCCCCGCGCGCGTCGGCCGCGCCGCTTTCCACCGGCGTGCCGCCCTCGCTCGCCGCCACGTGCCAGCGCACCGGGATGGACGCTCCGGTGCCGGCATCGTCCGGCGTGACGCGCGTCCACAGGATCGCGCCTGAGGTCGTGGGATCGCCGCTGGCCACACCGTGCAGGAACGCCGCTTTCGGCGCGGCGGCTTCGGCGGCGAACGCGGGCAGAATCGCGCCGGACCCAAACATGCCCAGCGCGGAACGACGGTTGATTTTCATGCCTTGTCTCCAGTCCCGATTCGCATGCTATGCCGGAATGCCGCGCTAGGCGCGAAGTTTGAAACGGGCGTGACAGCAAGCAGGCACGGACTGGCCGCCGGTTGGGACTGGACAGGGACCGCGCCCGCGCGCATCTGGCCGCCATGATCCGCAAGCTCGCCGCCCTTGTCGAACCGTTCATCCTCGCGCTTCTTGGCACCGTGCTTCTCGCCAGCGTGCTGCCGGCGCGGGGGCAGTGGGCCACGGTCGCGGAAAGGGCGGCCGATGCCGGCATCGTCCTGCTGTTCTTCCTCCACGGGGCCAAGCTCTCGCGCGAGGCGATCTGGGACGGGATGCGCAACTGGAAGCTGCACCTCGCCACGCTGGGGGTAACGTTCGCGCTGTTTCCCGCGCTGGGGCTGGCCTTCGGCAAGCTGCCCTTCGTGCCGCCCGCCTTTGCCACGGGCCTCCTGTTCCTGACGCTGCTGCCCTCCACGGTGCAGTCCTCGATCGCCTTCACCGCGATCGCGCGCGGCAACGTGGCGGCGGCGGTCTGCGCCGCCTCGTTTTCGAACTTCGTGGGCATCTTCGCCACCCCGGCGCTGGTCGCGCTGCTGATGGGGGGGACCACCGGCGGCATTTCGTGGCAGTCGGTCGAAACGATCCTGTTGCAACTGCTGCTGCCCTTCGTGGTCGGGCACCTGCTGCGCCCGTGGGTCGGCGCCTTCGTTGCCCGGCACAAGGCGCTGGTGGGCCGGGTCGATCGCGGCTCCATCCTGCTGGTGGTCTATTCGGCGTTCGGCGCGGCGGTGGTCGAAGGGCTGTGGCAGCGCGTCTCGCCGGAAAGCCTCGTGGTGCTGTCGATACTGTGCGTCGTGCTGCTGGGGATCGCGCTGCTGCTCACCACGCTGCTCGGCCGCGCGATGAAGCTCTCACGCGCGGATGCGGCGGTGCTGCTGTTCTGCGGCTCCAAGAAAAGCCTGGCCAGCGGCGTGCCGATGGCCGGCGTGCTGTTCGCGCCGGCGCAAGTCGGCATCGTGCTGCTGCCGGTGATGCTGTTCCACCAGTTCCAGCTGATCGCCTGCGCGATGATCGCCCCGCGCCTCGCCGCCGCGGCGGAGAAGGACGCGGGCCAAGCGGGCAGCCGGACTTCCGTTTAGCCCGCTTTCGTCATTGCGAGCGCAGCGAAGCAATCCAGTGCCCCGCTAGCCGCTCTGGATTGCTTCGGGGCGGTGCCCCTCGCAATGACGAGGGAGGGCGATGTGCTCCCGCTCCAGGCGACGCGGGCGCCGCCTAGTACCCCGCCTCCACCGCCACGCGGATGGCGTCGGCGCTGGTCTTCACGCCCAGCGCGCGGAACATCGCCGCGCGGTGCATCTTGATCGTGCGTTCCGACAGGCCAAGGTCCCACGCGATCTGCTTGTTGAGCTTGCCCCGCGCCATTTCCAGCAGGATTTCGCGCTGGCGATCGGTCAGCGCGTCGATCCGCTGGCGCGCGGCGGTGAGGGCAACCTCGCGCGGAGCGGCTTTCGCGCCATCGTCCGGCACTTCCATCTGCGAGCCGAGGAAGTATTCGACCTCGCCATCCGCGTTGAAGATCGGCGCGATCATCACGGCGTTGCGGAACGGCGTGCCGTCCTTGCGGTAGTTGCGGATTTCCACGAGCGCGGGCTGGCGGGCGACGACCGCCGCGCGCAGCGTGTCGGTCAGCTCCACTTCCGTTCCCGCGCCGCGCAGGAACCGGCAATTGCGGCCGATGATCTCCTCGCGCGCATAGCCCGTCAGGCGGATGAACGCCGCGTTGCAGGAAACGATCGGGTTGTCCGGCTGGCGTGGATCGGTCAGCACCGCGGCGGTCGCACTGTTCTCTATCATCGCGTCTGGCACCATGCGTCCACCCTAGCGCCAGACGGGCGGTGCAGGCAACGGGGAGACTGGCGTCGCTGCCCGCCATGGCGTTAGGTTCGGTTCATGAACCGCCGATTCGTGCTTGCCGCCCTGCCCGTGTTCCTCGCGCTCACCGCCGCCACGCCGCACCGCGCCAGGGCGCCCGCGCGCCCGACCCGCCCGCCGGCGGAAATCCCGCTGGCCGATACGGTGCGCGTGGCGATCAACACCGAACTCGGCGCGATCGTGCTCGATCTGGATGGCAAGCACGCGCCCGTCACCACCGCCAATTTCCTGCGCTATGTCGATCAGAAGCGGTTCGATGGCGTGGTGTTCTACCGCGCGATGCACCTTGCCTGGGGCGAACAGCCCAACGGGCTGATCCAGGCCGGCGTGCGCGGCGATCCCAAGCGCGTGCTGAAGCCGATCGCGCACGAGCCGACGAACGTCACCGGCATCCTGCACAAGGCCGGGGCGATCTCCATGGCGCGCGGCGCGCCGGGCACGGCGACGGGCGATTTCTCGATCATGCTGTCCGACATCGCCGGGCTGGACGCCGATCCCGCCTCCGCCAACCCCGAAGCGCAGGCGGGCTATGCCGCGTTCGGCAACGTCGTTTCGGGCATGGACGTGGTGCGCAAGATCTGGGATGCGCCGCTTTCGCAAACGCTGGGCGAAGGCGCGATGCGCGGGCAGATGCTGGAAAAGCCGGTGAAGATCCTCACCGTGCGGCGCGTGCCGTTGCCGGCGGTGGCGCCAGCTCCTGCGCAATAGGCCACCACTCCCCATCCGTTCGCCCTAAGCCTGTCGAAGGACGCGGGGTATCATATCGTCCGGCTTCGGCATTGCGGCCAGAGATTGCTAGGGTTACGCTCGGTCTGATGAAAAAGGCCTGGCTGATTGCAATCTCTCTATTCGGGGCAGTTTGCGCGTTGCCGTTGACGGGAGATCCCCGAGTAGTCCTGACGGATTGGTCACCCCCTCTCGGGACGATTTCGTACATCGAGTTGGCATCCCGCTTCGCGCCTTGGAAGATAAGCGCGTTGGGGTTGAGTTGCGGCTCCGATCGCCAGCTTCGCCTTGTCCTTCGCTCTCGGCTGCCGGGACCGCGATGGGTCTTCCAGAAAGACAATACAGACGAGGCAACGATTGTCATCGGAGACATCGCGCACGAATTGGTGGTGCCGATGACGCTCACGGAAACAGGAGTAGTCGACACGTTGATTTCTGAGCGCCTTTCTCCGTCTCAGTTGCAATTGTTGTCGGCCAATCTTGGCACCGCTGAGCCGCAGGCGGTTAACGTCTTTACGATGGAAACAGGCACATTCATGAAAGCCCGAGCTAGCAATTCGGCCGTTCGGAAAGTGATTTCGGCCTGCACTTGAACTAGCGCGAATGCCGGCCTTCACGTGGCCAACCGCTTCAAGGTCCAACCGTATCGCACGTCCCTCGACAGGCTCAGGACGAGCGAGGGTTTGTACACGCAAGGCCCGCAGCGGGCACCTCCGCAACCGCCAAACCCCATCCGCTCACCCTACGCCTTCAGCCCCATCACCTTCGCAAAGGCCGTCTTGAACGCGGCCATTTCCGCCGGCGTGCCGAAGCTGATCCGCATCCAGTCGGGCATGTGCTTGCGCGATCCCGAGGTGAACACGCGCTCGCGCGCCAGCGCCGCCTGCACCTCCTCGCCCGGCCGGCCGACGTGGAGCATGGCGAAGCTGGTTTCCGACGGCAGGGTGCGGATGCCGCGTTCCTTCAGCCAGGCGAACACGTCGTTGCGCACGGCGGCGGTATAGGCCTTGCGCGCGGGGACCAGCGCGGGATCGAGCAGGCTCGCTTCCGCCGCGATCACGGCCGGCATCGGCGGGATGTTCACGCCATAGTCCATCAGCCGGTCGAGCAGATCGCGCCGCGCGGCGACGAGGCCCAGGCGCAGCCCGGCGAGGCCGTAGATCTTGGAGAACGTGCGCAGCACCAGCACGTCCGCGCCCTTGGCCACCAGATCGAGGCACGACTGGGCGCTTTCGCTGTAATGGATATAGGCCTCGTCGATCAGCAGCAGCGATCCGGCGGGCTTGTTGGCCAGCAGCCATTCGATGTCCGCGCGCGGAGTGACGAGGCCGGTGGGGTTGTTGGGATTGCAGATGTAGAACAGACCCGCATCGGGCGCGGCGGCCAGCAGCGCGCGCACATCGAGCGCGAAATCGCCGGCCAGCGGCACGGTGACGGCGCGCGTCACCGGCTGGCCATTGGCGCCGTAGAAACCGTCCGAAAAGGTCGGCTCGGCATAGGCGATCGGCCGGTCTTTGCTGGAAAAGGCCAGCATCGCGTTGCGCAGCGGCGCGAACGATCCGGGGTGGATGGCAATATTCTCAGCCTTGAGCCCGTTCTGCGCGGCGAACAGCGTGGCCAGCCGCGCGGACAGCGGAAAGCCATAGCGCCCGCCCAGCTTTTCCAGCCCGGCCAGCGCCCGCAACGCGCTTTCGCCGGGGCCGAGCGGGTTCTCGTTGGCGTTGATGAACACGCCGTCGGTCAGCGAGGCGATCATCCCCGCCGGGTCCTGTGGCGGCAGCGGCATCGCCGGTTGCGCCCGCGCGGGGGACAGGTGCGCCGAAAGCGGCAGCGCGGCCGCCGCGCCCAGCGCGCCGCGCATCAGCATCCGGCGCGAAACGGTGCCTGCAAGATCGTCGGTCATGGCTTTCCCCTGTGGCCCCGTGGCTCGTACCGCCAGAGTGCCGCGTGCGGCGCACAATGCAATGGCCTTCTTGGCGGCGGCGCTTGGGGCGCGTGGAATGCCCACCCCCAGCCCCTCCCGCGAGCGGGAGGGGAGCGAGACTTGCCGGCCCACAGGCCGGCTTAGTCGCAGCGGGGTGGGCTGGCCGCGCTCGGCGGCGCGGAACCGCTCAGCCCCGCAGCACCACCGCCACCGCGTCGGCGATCGCATCGTGGACCAGCGTCAGGTCTTCGGCGGAAATGCAGTAGGGCGGCATCACGTAAATGGTGTTGCCCAGCGGGCGCAGCAGCACGCCGGCTTCGCGGAACAGCGCCATCAGGCGCGGCGCCAGTGCGGAAAGATAGCCGCCGGCGGGGTCTTCCACGTCCAGCGCGATGATCGTGCCGCAGCGGCGCGGGTTGCGAATGCCGGGCAGCGCGGCCAGCCGGTCCAGCCCCGCCTGCTGGCGCGCGCCCAGCGTGGCGATGCGCTCCAGCACCGGCTCCTCGCGCCAGATCGCCAGGTTGGCGCGCGCGGCGGCGCAAGCGATCGGGTTCGCGGTGTAGCTCGACGAATGGTAGAACGTCTTCGCGCGGTCGGTGGACCAGTGCGCCTGGAAGATCGGCTCGCGCGCCAGCGTCACCGCCAGCGGCATCGATCCGCCGGTCAGCCCCTTGGCCAGGCACAGGATGTCGGGCACCACGCCCGCCTGTTCGCAGGCCAGCAGCGTGCCGGTGCGGCCCCAGCCGGTCATCACCTCGTCGGCGATGAACAGCACGCCATGGCGGCGGCAGACCTCGGCCATCGCCGCCAGCACGCCCGCGCCGTACATCATCATGCCCCCGGCGCCGAGCACCAGCGGTTCGACGATGAAGGCGGCCGGCCTTTCGCGGCAGGCGGCTTCCAGCGCTTCGACCGTGTTCGCCCCGTCGCCCACCGGGAACGGAATGCGGCCCACGTCGAACAGCAGCGGATCGTAAGGCGCGTTATAGACCCCGCGCTCCCCCACCGACATCGCGCCGATGGTGTCGCCGTGGTAGCTGTGCTCCATCACCAGGATGCGGTGGCGCGGTTCGCCACTGTGCGCCCAGAAGCCCAGCGCCATCTTCAGCGCGACTTCGACCGAGGTGGAGCCGCTGTCGGAAAAGAACACGCGGGTCAGTTCGGGCGGCAGGATTTCGGTGAGGCCCCGCGCCACGTCTTCGGCCGGATCGTGCGTCCAGCCGGCGAAGATCAGCTGGTCGATCTGCCCCGCCTGATCGCGGATCGCCTCGACGATGCGCGGGTGGCAGTGGCCGTGCGTGGTCACCCACCAGCTCGATACCGCGTCGATCACGCGGCGGCCCTCGGCGGTATAAAGCGCCGCGCCTTCCGCGCGGGTGACGCGGGTGACTGGTTGGCCCAGCCCGTGCTGCCAGAACGGATGCCAGACGGGCGATTCGCTCACCGGAAGTCCTCGATGCGGAAATGCGTGGCGAAGGCGGCGGCCACCGTCTGCGCCGTCAGTTCGGCCAGGCGCGGCAGCCGCCCCAGCCGCCGCACTTGCCCCATCGCCGCGATCGTCGCCTCGCTGTCCTCGTTGCCATCGCCCACGAAGGCCACGCCCAGCACCGGCACGCCCCGCCCGCGCAGCACCTCGATCGTCATCAGGCTGTGGTTGATCGTGCCCAGTTCGGTCCGCGCGACGATCACCGTCGGCAGGTTCCACCACGCAAACACATCGGCATAAGTCGTGCCGCGCGTGACCGGCACCAGCGCGCCGCCCGCGCCCTCGATCACCAGCGGGTCCACGGCGGGCACCGCCAGCCGCGCGGGATCGATCACCACCCCGTCGATCTCGGCCGCGCGGTGGGGGGAACAGGGCGTGGTCAGGCGATAGGCTTCGGGCAGCACCCGGTCGGCGGGCAACCCGCCCAGCCGGGCGACGTGATCGCGGTCGGCGCCATCCTCCAGGCCGGACTGCACCGGCTTCCAGTAATGCGCGCCCAGCGCCCCGGCGAGCGCGGCGGAAAACACCGTCTTGCCGATGCCGGTATCAGTGCCGGTGACGACGATGCGGGTCATGCCAGCACGCGTCCTAGTGTCTGCGCGAGCGCGTCGATGTCCGCGCAGGTAACGTTGAGCGTCAGCGAGATGCGCAGGCGGCTGGTGCCCTGCGGCACGGTGGGCGGGCGGATGCCGCGCACGTCGAACCCGGCCTGCTGCAAGGCTTCCGCCACGCGCATGGTCCGCGCATCCTCGTGCAGGATCAGCGGCAGGATCTGCGATCCGGTGGGTTCCACGCCGAACGGCGCCAGCGCGCGCTCGGCGTGGCGGACCAGCGCGGTCAGGTCGTCGCGCCGGCGCGGTTCGTCCGCCAGCATCCGGATCGCCTCGCGCACGGCGGCGCAGACCAGCGGCGATGGCGCGGTGGAGAAGATGAAGGCGCGGCCCCGGTTGACCAGGAACTCGCGCACGATCCGCGGCCCCAGCACCAGTGCGCCCTCGCACCCCATCGCCTTACCGCAGGTGCGCAGCACGATCGTATCGGGCCGGCCTTCGAGATGGGCGGCAAGGCCGCGCCCGTCGGGGCCGAACACGCCGGTGGCGTGGGCCTCGTCAATGAACATGATCGCCTCGTGCCGCCGCGCCACCGCGGCGAAGGCATCGACCGGGGCGATATCGCCGTCCATCGAATAGAGCGTTTCGAAGGCGAGCCAGATGCGCCCGGTGTGGCCTCGCGCGCGCCATTCGCGCGCCGCGTCGTCGAACGCCTGCGGATCGTTGTGCGCCGCCGCCACGGCCGTCGCGCGCGTCAGCCGCAGGCCTTCGTGCATCGAGGCGTGGACCAGTTCGTCATGGACGATCAGATCGCCGCGCTGGGGCAGCGTGGACAGCAGCGCGGCGTTGGCGGCATAGCCGGCGGAGAAGAACAGCGCGGCTTCGCTGCCGAAGAAGGCGGCGGCCTCGGCCTCCAGCGCCTCGTGCTCGGGATCGTTGCCGCGCAGCAGGCGCGATCCGCCCGATCCCAGCGGCACCCCGCGCGCGACGGCGCGTTCCACCGCCTGCGCCAGGCGCGGCGCGCGGGCCATGCCGAGGTAATCGTTCGAGGCGAAGTCCACGCCCCGGCGCGGCGCCAGCGCGCGCAGCCGGGCGCGTTCGCCCAGCGCGGCAAGGTCCGCCGAATGCACGCGCCACAGCGACGCCGCGCTCAGCGTGCCGCCGCCCTCCGCATCGATCCTGGCTTCCCTCTCCATCCCGCGCTCCGGTTCAGGCGGCGCAGGCTCCGGCGCAGGTGCGTTCGGCTTTCGCGGCGCGGGCCGGTTCCTCGCCTTCCATCGGCTTCAGGCCCAGCCGCGCGAACAGCGCCGCGTCGGCATCGTCGCCGGCGTTGGCCGCGGTCAGCAGGCGGTCACCGGTGAAGATCGAATTGGCCCCGGCCAGGAAGCACAGCGCCTGCGTCGCGTCCGACATGCTTTCGCGCCCGGCGGACAGGCGCACCATGCTCAGCGGCATGGTGATCCGCGCCACCGCCACGGTGCGCACGAACTCGATGTCGTCGATCTTGGCCAGCGGCGTATCGGCCAGCATGTCGCCCAGCACGGTGCCCTTGATCGGCACCAGCGCGTTCACCGGCACGCTTTCCGGATGCGCGGGCAGCGTGGCCAGCGCGTGGATGAAGCCCACGCGGTCGGCCCGCGTCTCGCCCATGCCCACGATACCACCCGAACAGACGTTGATCCCGGCGTTGCGCACGTTCGCCAGCGTGTCGATACGGTCGGCGAAAGTGCGGGTGGTGGTGATCTCCTCGTACCGTTCGGGCGAGGTATCGATGTTGTGGTTGTAGTAATCGAGGCCGGCGTCCGCCAGCTGCGCGGTCTGCGCCGGGGTGAGCATCCCCAGCGTCATGCAGGTTTCCATGCCCATCTGGCGCACGCCCTTGATCATCTCGATGATCGCCGGCATGTCGCGGTCCTTGGGGTTGCGCCAGGCCGCGCCCATGCAGAAGCGCTGCGATCCCGCATCCTTGGCCTGCGCCGCCGATTGCAGCACGGCCTGCACGTCCATCAGCTTGGTCGCCTTCACGCCGCTTTCGGCCGAGGCCGATTGCGAGCAGTAGCCGCAGTCCTCGGGGCAGCCGCCGGTCTTGATCGACAGCAGCGTGCAGAGCTGCACCTCGTCCGCCCGGTGGTGCGCCCGGTGCGCTTCCGCCGCGCGGAACAGCAGGTCGGTGAACGGCAGGTCGAACAGCGCCGCGATCTCCTCGCGCGTCCAGTCGGTGCGCGGTGCCGGCCGGGTTGCGGGGCGAATGGCGGTGTCCTGCATACTGCGGTTCCCTTACGCGATTGATTCCCGCGCCCTTAACCCAAAAGCGGCCGGGGTGCCCTCAAAAAAAGCGGGGCGTTGTCCAGCGTGGAAAGCGCGCGGATTTTCAGGCGCGTGCCGGCGCTCCTGTCGTCTCCCAGGGTCGCCGTTCGAGCAGGAGCGCGAGCGCGGCGCGGTTGAGCGCCGTGGCCTCGGCCTCGCTGTCGGCCTCGGTATAGCAGCGCAGTTCCGGCGCGTTGCCCGAAGGGCGCAGGTGGATCACCGCGCCGCCGGTAAAGGTCATGCGGAACCCGTCGGTCCGGTCGATCGTGGCGATCGGGCCGGCGATGGGAGCGAACAGGGCTTCGGCCCGCGCCTTCTGCGCGGCATCGTCGCCCGCGGTCAGCATGGCGATCAGCGCCTTGCTGTGTTCGACCGGGAAGTCCTGCAACCGGTCCGAATAGGTCACGCGCGGCGGCAGGGTGGCAAGCAGGTCGGTCAGCTTGCCCGGCCGCGCCGCGTGGATCACCGCCAGCATCGGCAGCACCGCATCGCGCGTGGGCAGCGCGGTCAGCGTCGCGCCGTCGTTCGCGATGGCATCGCCCAGCAGGAAGCCGCCGTTCGCCTCGTACCCGCAGACGCGTGTGCCGCCGTCCGCGCGCGCCTGGTTCATCGCCGCGATCACATAGGGCGAACCGATGCGCGTGCGCAGCGTGTGGGCGAAGCTGCCCGACCGTTCCAGCACGGTGTTGCTGCTGACCGGGGTGACCACGCGGTCCGCCCCCAGCGCCCGCGCGCAGAGCACGCCCAGCACGTCTCCACGCAGCCAGGTGCCGGTATGGTCGGCCAGCAACGGCCGGTCCGAATCGCCATCGGTGGACACGATCGCGTCGAGCGGCTGTTCGGCGGCCCAGGCCTTCGCCAGCGCGATATCCTCGGGGCGCACGGCCTCGGTATCGACCGGGATGAAGCTGTCGGCGCGGCCCAGCGGCACGGCCTCCGCGCCCAGCGCCTCGACGATCCGGGTCACGATATCGCGCCCCACGGCGGAATGCTGATAGACCCCGATGCGCAGGCCGGCGAGCGCGTCGGCGCCGAAGAAATCGCGATAACGCGCGAGATAGGCGGTCTCGACATCGACCGGCTCCGGCAGCGGCGCGGGCACGGCGAGCATCCCGTCATCGGTGAACTTGCCATCGGGCAGCGTCACCGCCTGCTCCTTCATCCCGGCCTCGTCGTCCTTCAGCACTTCGCCGGCGGGGCGGTAGAACTTGATGCCGTTGCGGTCGGCCGGGATGTGGCTGCCCGTCACCATCAGCGAGGGGATGCCCTCGGCAAAGGCGTGGAGCGCCAGCGCGGGCGTGGGCACATAGCCGCAGAACACCGGCTCCGCCCCCAGATCGCGCACCGCTTCGGCGCAGGCGGCCAGGATGCGCGGCGTGCTGGGGCGCAGGTCGCCCGCCAGCGCCACTTGCGTGCCGGGCGCGAATTCGCCCAGCCCGGCCAGATAGAGCAGGAAGCCCTGGGTATAGCCGTAGCAGACCCGGTCGGTCATCGCGGAGACCAGCCCGCGCGCGCCGCTGGTGCCGAAGGCGACGCCCGATTGCGTCATGAGATCCTGGACGGAAGGGGATGCTGGCTGGTTCATCGTGCCCTGATACTGGAAAGAAGGACTTGCGGCAGGTCCGCATGGACCGGCTTGACGGCTATCGCAATGCCGCAGACCGGTTACCATTTCGAAATGGCTCGAAGATCGTATCGTTCCGATCGGCTGTGCAAAATGGCGAAAATCGCGCTAAGGCGACCGCCAGCGAGCGACACGCTTGCCCCCATTTGTATGTGTTGCATACAATAACGCCGCGCATTAGGGTACGACGTATGGAGAGGTTCGCAGAGATCATCGCGGCGCACGCGGGGCGTGAGGGGGCGTTGCTCCCGATCCTGCACGATGTGCAGGCAGCGTTCGGGCACGTTCCGGAAGAAGCGGAGCGCGCGATTGCGGCGGCGCTGAACCTGAGCCGCGCCGAAGTGCACGGGGTGGTGAGCTTCTATCATGATTTCCATGCCGAGGCGGATGCGCGGCCGGTGCTGAAGCTGTGCCGGGCCGAGGCCTGCCAGGCGCGCGGTGTGGAAGCGCTGGCGGCGGCGCTGCCCGAGCAGAACCGCGTGAAGGTCGAAACGGTCTATTGCCTGGGCCTGTGCAGCGTGGGGCCGAACGCGATGGTGGGCGACAAGGTCCACGCGCGGCTCGATGGCGCGAAGCTCGCCGCGCTGGTGGAGTCGCTGGCATGACAGTTACGGTCCGCATTTCCGATGACGCGCTGGCGCTGGCCTGCGGGGCCGACGAAGTCGCCGCCGCGTTCGCGAAGGCCGGCTGCACCGTCGAACGGGTGTCGAGCTGGGGGATGCACTGGCTGGAACCGCTCGCCGAGATCGACGGGGAAGGCTTCGGCCCGTTGACGGTGGACGACGTGCCGGCCGTGCTCACAGGCACCAGCCCGCTGGGCATCGGACCGATCGCCGACCATCCCTTCATCGCCCGCCAGCAGCGCTTCACCTTCGCGCGCGCCGGCAAGACCCGGCCGCTGAACCTGGGCGACTACGCCGCCAGCGGCGGCTGGGCGGGCCTGCGCAAGGCGCACGACATCGGCGCCGAGGCGACGATCACCGAAGTCACCGCATCGGGCCTGCGCGGACGCGGCGGCGCGGGGTTTCCGGCGGGGATCAAGTGGACCACCGTGGCCAAGGCGAAGGCGGCGCAGAAGTACGTGGTCTGCAATGCCGACGAGGGCGACAGCGCGACCTTTGCCGACCGCATGGTGATGGAAGGCGATCCCTTCATGCTGATCGAGGGCATGGCGATCGCCGCCTATGCCGTCGGCGCGACCCGGGGCTACGTCTATATCCGCAGCGAATATCCGCACGCCATCGCCAAGATGGAAGCGGCGGTGCGCGCCTGCGCGCACATCATCGCGCCCTTCGTGCTGGAAGTGCGCACCGGCGCCGGCGCCTATGTCTGCGGCGAGGAGACCTCGCTGCTCAACAGCCTGGAAGGCAAGCGCGGCGAAGTGCGCGCCAAGCCGCCGCTGCCCGCGCTGGAAGGGCTGTTCGGCAAGCCCACCGTGGTCAACAACGTGCTGACGCTGGCGGCGGTGCCATGGATCCTGGCGCACGGCGGCACGGCCTATGCGGCGGTCGGCTTCGGTCGCTCCAAAGGCACGATGCCGATCCAGCTGGCCGGCAATGTGAAGCACGGCGGCCTGTTCGAAGTGGGCTTCGGCATCACCCTGGGCGAACTGGTCCACGCTGTCGGCGGCGGCACCGCCAGCGGCCGGCCGGTGCGCGCGGTGCAGGTGGGCGGCCCGCTGGGCGCCTATCACCCGCCGTCGGATTTCCACCTGCCGTTCGATTACGAAAGCTTCGCCGCCGCCGACGGGCTGATCGGCCACGCCGGCCTCACCGTGTTCGACGACACGGCGGACATGAGCGCGCAGGCCCGCTTCGCCATGCAGTTTTGCGCGGCGGAAAGCTGCGGCAAGTGCACGCCCTGCCGCATCGGCAGCACGCGCGGGGTGGAACTGATCGACCGCATCCGCGCCCGCGCCCCGCGCACCGCCGACGCGGTGGAGCGGCTGCCCCAGACGCACAACGCGCGTAAGGGCGCCCGCACGCTGGCCGAGGAGATCACCCTGCTCGAAGACCTGTGCGAAACGATGAAGTTCGGCTCGCTCTGCGCGCTGGGCGGGTTCACGCCCTATCCCGTGCTGTCCGCGCTACGGCACTGGCCGGAAGACTTTGGAGCGGATTTTGGGGCGGTGGCTTCGGCGGACGCGGCGGAATGAGCAGCGACGTCGCGCGCGCCCTTCGACAGGCTCAGGGCGAGCGGGTTTGGGGTATAATTTCATTCCCAGCTCCGTTCATGCTGAGCTTGTCGAAGCATGCGCGCCAACCCCGGTCTCGCACGCCATGATCCTGGGCGCCGTCCTGGCCGGCGGGCAGTCCTCGCGCTTCGGCAGCGACAAGGCGCTGGCCGAACTCGATGGCCGCACCCTGCTGGCCCGCGCGGTGGAAGCCCTGCAGGCGCAGTGCGACGCGGTGGTGGTGGTGGGGCGCGAGGATGCCCCGGTGCCGACCCTGCCCGACCGCCCGCGCCCCGGCATGGGGCCGCTCGGCGGCATCGCGGCGGCGCTGCACCACGCGGCCGAGGCCGGCTACGACGCGGTGCTGACCTGCCCGGTCGATGCGGCGGGGCTGGCCGGCACCGTGGCCGCCGATCTCGCCCCTTCGCCCGCCTATTGCGCGGACCAGCCGGTGATCGGGCTGTGGCCGGTCAGCGCCCGCTTGCCGCTCGACGCGATGCTGGCGGGCACCGGCACGCATTCGATGCGCGCCTTTGCCGGGCGGATCGGCGCGCGGGCCGTGCAACTCCCTGTCCTTCCTGCTAATATCAATACACCGGCGGATCTCGAGTCCGCGGAGAGGCGATCCCATGGGTTATGAGCGTCAGGCCGATTTCGGCACCCCGGAAGTCCGTTCCGACACGCAGGTCACCTGCACCATAGACGGGCGCGCGGTCACGGTTCCTGCCGGCACCACCGTGATGCGCGCGGCGGCGCTGACCGGCGGCGCGATCCCCAAGCTCTGCGCCACCGACAACGTCAAGCAGTTCGGTTCGTGCCGGATGTGCCTGATCGAGATCGACGGGATGCGCGGCACGCCCGCCTCCTGCACCACGCCCGTGGCCGAGGGGATGACGGTCCACACCCAGACGCCGCGCCTGCAGAAGCTGCGCAAGGGGGTGATGGAACTCTATATTTCCGACCACCCGCTCGATTGCCTGACCTGCAGCGCCAACAACGATTGCGAGTTGCAGGATACCGCCGCGCAAGTCGGCCTGCGCGACGTGCGCTATGGCTATGCGGGCGAGAACCACCTCGACCAGCCGGCCGATACGTCCAACCCCTATTTCGATTTCGATCCGTCGAAGTGCATCGTCTGTTCACGCTGCGTGCGCGCGTGCGAGGAAGTGCAGGGCACGTTCGCGCTGACCATCGACGGGCGCGGCTTCGGCTCGAAAGTCTCGGCCGGCCTCGCCTCGGACAGCTTCCTTTCGTCCGAATGCGTCTCGTGCGGGGCCTGCGTCCAGGCCTGCCCCACCGCTACCTTGCAGGAAAAGGCGGTGAAGGAGATCGGCAAGCCCGAACGCGCCGTCGTCACCACCTGCGCCTATTGCGGGGTGGGCTGCACCTTCCGCGCCGAGATGCGCGGCGAACAGCTCGTGCGCATGGTGCCGTGGAAGGACGGCAAGGCCAACCGCGGCCACTCCTGCGTCAAGGGCCGCTTCGCCTGGGGCTATGCCCAGCACCAGGACCGCATCCTCAAGCCGATGATCCGCTCCAGCATCGACGAACCCTGGCGGGAAGTGAGCTGGGAAGAGGCGCTGGGCCACACCGCGCGCGAACTGAAGCGAATTTCGGAAAAGTACGGCCGGCAGGCGCTGGGCGGCATCACTTCCAGCCGCTGCACCAACGAGGAGACGTTCCTCGTCCAGAAGCTGATCCGCGCCGGGTTCGGCAACAACAACGTCGATACCTGCGCGCGCGTCTGCCATTCGCCCACCGGCTATGGCCTGAAGACCACGTTCGGCACCTCGGCCGGCACGCAGGACTTCGATTCGGTCGAGGATTCGGACGTCATCCTGGTGATCGGCGCCAACCCCACCGACGGGCACCCCGTGTTCGGCAGCCGCATGAAAAAGCGGCTGCGCCAGGGGGCGAAGCTGATCGTGATCGATCCGCGCCGCACCGATCTGGTGCGCAGCCCCCATGTCGCGGCGGACTACCACCTGCCGCTGCGCCCCGGCACCAACGTGGCGGTGCTGACCGCGCTGGCCCACGTGATCGTCACCGAAGGCCTCGCCGACGAAGCCTTCGTGCGCGAACGCTGCGACTGGGACGAATACCGCCACTGGGCCGATTTCGTGTCCGACGCGCGGCACAGCCCCGAATTCCTCGAACCCGTCACCGGCGTTCCCGCCGACGCCTTGCGCGGCGCGGCGCGGCTCTTCGCCACGGGCGGCAACGGGGCCATTTATTACGGCCTGGGCGTGACCGAGCATTCGCAGGGTTCGTCCACCGTCATGGCCATCGCCAACCTCGCCATGGCGACGGGCAACATCGGCCGGCGCGGCGTGGGCGTGAACCCCCTGCGCGGGCAGAACAACGTGCAGGGCGCCTGCGACATGGGCAGCTTCCCGCACGAACTGCCCGGCTATCGCCATGTCTCCGATGCCGGCGCACGCGCGCTGTTCGAGGCCGAATGGGGCGTGAAGATCGATCCCGAACCGGGCCTGCGCATCCCCAACATGCTCGATGCCGCCACCGACGGCGTGTTCAAGGCGCTCTATATCCAGGGCGAGGACATCCTCCAGTCGGACCCGGACACGAAGCACGTTTCGGCCGGCCTCGCCGCGATGGAATGCGTGATCGTCCACGACCTGTTCCTCAACGAGACCGCCAACTACGCCCACGTGTTCCTGCCGGGATCGAGCTTCCTCGAAAAGAACGGCACCTTCACCAACGCCGAACGCCGCATCCAGCCGGTGCGCAAGGTGATGGAACCCCTTAACGGATACGAGGACTGGCAGGTCACGCAGGAACTGGCGCGCGCGATCGGGCTGGACTGGAACTACACCCACCCGTCCGAGATCATGGACGAGATCGCGCGGCTGACGCCGACGTTCTCCGGCGTCAACTATGCCCGGCTCGATGCCGAGGGATCGCTGCAATGGCCGGTCAACGCCGCCGCGCCCGATGGATCGCCGATCATGCACGTCGATGGCTTCGTGCGCGGCAAGGGCAAGTTCGTGGTGACCGACTACGTGCCCACCGACGAACGCACCGGCCCGCGCTTTCCGCTGCTGCTGACCACCGGCCGCATCCTCTCGCACTACAACGTCGGCGCGCAGACGCGGCGCACCGCCAACGTCGCCTGGCATCCCGAGGACCTCTTGGAAATGCACCCGACCGACGCCGAGAACCGGGGCGTCAAGTCGGGCGACTGGGTCCGCCTCGCCAGCCGCGCGGGCGAGACCACCCTGCGCGTGACGGTAACCGACCGCGTCGCGCCCGGCGTCGTCTATACCACGTTCCACCACCCGGCGACGCAGGCCAACGTCGTCACCACCGACTATTCCGACTGGGCCACCAACTGCCCCGAATACAAGGTGACGGCGGTGCAGGTCACCCCCAGCAACGGCCCCACCGACTGGCAGGAGGGCTACGAGGAACTGACCCGCCGCTCGCGCCGGATCGAGGGCGGCGCGATGGAGGCTGCCGAATGAGCAGCCACACGCCGGAAAAGCTCGCCTACATGGTCAACCAGATCGCCCGCAACCTCGCGCTCGATCCCGATCCCGTCGGCACGGTGGCGCAGCACATCCAGGATTTCTGGACGCCGCGCATGAAGCACATGGCCTTCGCCCTTGATGGCGCGGGGCTGGACCCGGTCGCCCGCGAAGCCCTCGCCCGGCTGGCCGGGCAGTACGGCGCCGCCGCCGCGTCCTGATGTCCAGCCCGGACGGCGCGCGCGCGTTTCCGTTTCGCGAACATTTCGCCGATGGCCGGCCCCCGCGCGCCATCGAGCGCGCGCTGGCGGTGGAAGCGCCGGTCGCGATCGAGATCAACGGCATCGGCTATGCGGTGATGATGGCCACGCCCACCGATCTGGAAGACTATGCGCTGGGCTTCTGCCTGTCCGAACAGCTCATCACTGCGCCGGACGAGTTCGAGTCGGCGGACGCGCACGCCATCGACGGTGGCGGCTGGATGCTGCGCGTGCAGATCGCGCCGTCCCGCGCCGCGCCGCTGATCGATCGCGCACGGCTGCGGCTGGCCGAGGGCAGTTGCGGCCTGTGCGGGATCGAAAGCCTGGAACAGGTGCTGCGCCCGCTGCCGCAGGTTACGGCCCGGCTCGACGTGGCGGACACGGCGCTGTTCGCCGCGCTGGCCGCGCTGCCGGACCATCAGCCGCTGGGCCAGGCGACGCGCGCCGCCCACGCCGCCGCGTTCTGCGCGCCCGATGGCACGATCCTGGCCGCGCGCGAGGATGTCGGCCGCCACAACGCCTTCGACAAGCTGATCGGCGCGCTGGCGCGCCAGGGGCTATCCCCCGCCACGGGCTTCGTCGTGCTGACCGCGCGGTGCAGCTATGAACTGGTGCAGAAGGCGGTGATCGCCAATGTTCCGCTGCTGGTCACCGTCTCGGCCGCATCGACCATGGCGGCGGAGCGCGCCGCGTCGCACGGGCTGCGGCTGTACAGCCTTGCGCGCGGAGACAGCCTGCTCGAATCCTGACCGGCCACATCCTGGCCGGCCGCCTCTTCAGGCCATGCGCGCCAGCGCGTCTTCCAGAGCCGCCATCGAAACCGGCTTGGACAGCAGCGGCGCATCGGGCGCTCCCGTGCCGGCATCCAGCGTGGCATGGCCGCTGAGATAGCAGAACGGAATGCCGGCGTCGCGCAACTGCAGCGCGACGGGAACCGAATTGCCGTCGCTGCCCAGCGAGAAGTCCAGCAGCGCCGCCTCCACCGGGTTGTTCGTCAGCAGCCTCAGCGCGTGTTCGGCGCTGGCGGCCGGCCCGACCACCTGATGCCCCAGATCGATCAGGCTTTCTTCCAGCATCATGGCGAGCAACGGCTCATCTTCGACCACCAGCACGCGCATGTCTGTTCCCCTGGCGGTCGTCGCCGCGTCCCCGTTCCGGAGGGATACTGCATTGCGATGAAAACGGATACAATCCCATTGGGTGACTAACATATGAGGGTCCACAGCATTAACATGAGTCCGCCCGCAACCCCGCCGACGGCCTCGGCCCCTTCCGCTCCGGCCCGTTTCGACACGGCACCGGGGCTGGATGGCCGGGCGCGGCTGGGCGTGGCTCTGGGCGTGGCCGTGCTGCACGCGGTGGCGATCTGGGCGGTGGTGCGGGCGTTCGGCGGCCTTCCCGCCGTGCTGCGCGAGGCGGGGCTCGAATCTGTCGTGGCCGCTTACGACGTTCCTCTCGACAACCCGCCACCATCGGCGACCGCCACGACCACCGAGCCCGAAGGGGCGGAAGGGGCATCGGGCCGCAAGGCGAAACCGCGCGAGATCGTGGCCGCCCCCGCCAGAATCCCCAACACGGCGCCGCCGGCCGCGCCGGCCGCGTCGACGGGCAACGATACCCGCTCCGGCGCCACCGCGGCGGGCGCTGGCACCGGCGGGGGAACGGCGGGCGGCGGCACGGGCAGCGGTGGCAACGGCGACGGCGCGGGCGGGCGCTTTGTGGCGCAGAAGGCGGTCAAGATCGCCGGTGACATCACCTCCACGCGCGATTACCCCGCCGCCTCGCGCGCCAGCCGGCTGGGCACCAGCGTGATCGTCGCGCTGGTCGTCGGAACCGATGGCCGGGTGAAAGGCTGCACGGTGCGCAAGCGCAGCGGCGATCCCGAGGCGGATGGCATCACCTGCCGCCTTGCCATCGACCGCTTCCGGTTCCGCCCGGCGCTGGACCAGAATGGCGATCCGCTGGAATCGGTCTACGGCTGGGAGCAGCGCTTCTTCGCGCCCTGATCCCCGGATTATCCCGGCGCCGGGCGGGGCGGGGGCCCGGTAATTCGTATCCCCACCCCTTGCGGCGCGGCGCGCTTGCCGCGAAACTGGGTCCATGATCGCCCAGACCATCCAGCTCGCGCTCGCCCCGGTCTTCGTGCTGGTGGCGATCGGCAACATCATGAACATCCTGACCACGCGGCTGGGCCGGATCGTCGACCGTTCGCGCGCGCTGCAGAAGCTGCACGCCGAAACGCACGGGGCGGAGCACGATCGCGTCGTGGTGGAACTGCGCTATGTCGACCGGCGCATCCAGCTGATCGGCCACGCCCTGCTGCTGCTGGTCTGCTCGGGGCTGGCCATCGGGGTCACCGTCGGCACGCTGTTCATCGGCGATATCAACGGGTTCGAGCTGCGCCACGTTACCAGCGTCACGTTCTTCCTTGCCATCGCCCTGCTGATGGTGGCGCTGATCTACCTGCTGCTCGAAACCCGGCTGGTGGCGCAGACGCTGCGGCTGCCGCAGGAACTGCTGGAACTGGAACGCCGCGATCTGTGAGCGGCGATGACGCGGCCTGATCGCGGTCTTTCTACGCCAGCAGCTTCTCGCCCTTTTCGCGGATCACACCCTCGATCATCCGCCGCGCGAAGCCGAGGCCATCGGGCATGGTCACGTCGATCACCAGTTCCGCCTCTTCCAGCGTGACCGCGCAGGGGACGGTGAAGCCCATGGCCGAGACGTCCATCGCCAGATGGTCCTCGTCGCGCCAGGCCATGTCGACAGAGGCCAGGCTGCCCAGCAGATCGCTGGCCTTGGCCGAAGCCTTGCCGGCCTTTTCCTGCATCCGGCGCCGCACTTCGTCCTTGCCGAGCGAATGGGGAATGGCGACGCGCATCAGGTGTTCTCCGGCGGGGCGGCGGGGGTAACAGGCGCGGCCAATTGGGGCGCCGCATCGGCCTCTCCCAGCCCTTCGCCATAGCGGTAGTCAAGGTAGCGTCCCCGCACGGCCAGATCGTCGATGTCGCCGGCGGCCAGCTTGCGCGTGATCTCGTCGATCTCGCGGCTGATCTTGCCCAGACCATCGGCCAGCTGCTGATCGGCGTTGCGCCCGCCGCGTTCCTCCCGCTTCAGGTGCGCGGGAATGCGGCGATAGCTTTCGACCATGCCCGGCAGGTGTTCGCCCACCAGCTTGCGCACTTCGGCGACGGCGGGTTCGGCCGGGTCGATCCCTTCCAGTTGCACCCCCAGCCCGTCCAGCTGCACGCCGATCTGGTCGACAAGCAGCACGGCCGGCGCGGGCAGGGCCGGGCGCTGCGCTTCCAGCCACAGTTCGGTGCGCCCCACCATCGAACGGACGTTGCCGGTGTTCAGCGCGGCCAGATCGGGCACTTTCAGGCGCGGATAGCGGCCGAAGAAGAACAGCGCCGCCGCGATCGTCAGCACCATCAGCATCAGGCCGGTCACGCCGATCCCGTCGATGGCCAGGCCCACGCCCATCGCCGCGACCAGGATCACGCCCACCGCCATGGCCATGCGCGCCGCCTTGCGCGCGACATGCTGGCGCTTCATCTCGGCCGAACGCTGCCCGATCGAGCGCCCGCCCACGCGCCGCCCGCCGGCCTGCTGGCGGACCAGCGAAGCCCGTGCTTCGGTCAGAATGCGCTGACTGTCATGCGATTCGCCGGCCATCGTCCGGTCCATCAGCCTTCAAGGCTCAGCAGCGGCGAGGTTTCGGGGCCGGCGAGCTTGGCCTGCGAAGCGCCTTCGGCCCGCGCGATATAGCCCTTGGATTTCTCGACCTCGCCCGAAAGTGTCGTCACCGTCTGCTTCATCGCGTCGAGCGCTTTCAGCTTGAACGTGTCGATGGTGTCCATCGTGTCGTAGATGTTCTGGAACGCACGCTGCAGCGTTTCCAGCGGGATCGTGCTGGAAGCGGCCATCTCGTGAATCTTGCCGGTCTGTTCGCGCAGCAGCTTGCCGGTGGAATCGATGATGTTGGCGGTCGTCGTGTTCAGCGCGGTGATCTGCTGCAGCACCAGCCGCTGGTTGGTCATCGCCTGCGCCACGGTAACGGCGGTGCGCAGCGCGGCGACCGTGGTGGTGCTGGCGCGATCGACGCCCTTGACCAGTTCGACGTTGTTCTTCTTGACCAGATCGAGCGCGAGATAGCCCTGCACCGTCACCGCCATCTGCGTCAGCAGGTCCTGCGTGCGCTGGCGGGTATAGAACAGCGCGGATTCGCGGATCGCCTTGGCCTTGGCCGGATCGGTCGCGTCGAGGTCGTTGGCGGCGTCCTCCAGCTTCTGGTCCAGTGTCTTCGAGATGTGGATCATCTGCTCCAGGTTGCCCATGGCTTCCCACAGCTTCTGCCGCTCCACGTCGATCGCGGCATTGTCCATCAGCAGCTCGTCCTTGCCCGAGGCGAGCCGGTCGAGGATCGACTTGATGTGCCCCTGCGCCGAGGTGTAGCCGTCGAAGTAGTTCTTCAGCTTGTTGCCGAACGGGATGATGCCGAGGAACTTGCGCGGCGAGGAGAGATTGCCCTGCCGGCCGGGATCGAGGTCCTCCACCGTCCGGCGCAACTGGGCGAGATCGGCGCCGACGCCGCTGTCCTTGTCCATCGCCCGAATCGGCCGGTCGAGAAAGCGGTTCGACATGCCCGCGGCCGCCACGATTTCCTTGCGGCCCATGTTGGTAAGCTGATCCACCCGCTTGCCGAATTCGGGGCTGGCCGCGTCCTGCGCGACCAGATCGGCGACGAAGGCATCGACCTTGGCTTCCAGCTTGCCGCGGTTCTCGTCGGACACGGGCACCAGGCCCGCCGCCTGCGCGGGCGCGACGACCGGCACCGGATCGGGCGGGGTCAGGGTGATCGGGCTGATGGTTTCGGTGGGTGTCGTGGCCATGGTCGTTTCGCTCGTTGAGGGCGGTTATGCCACGATAGATGGGGAAAGCCGTTCCGTCACGCAAGCTGTATTATGCAAATAACACAGCCTCACCGGCTGCGAAGCCGTATCGACCTTGCGCCCGAACGGGCGTAGCGATGAAGCGCACCGGCGGCCAAGGAGGGAACAGCGATCAGCTTCGATCCGAAAGACCTTGTCGCCGGGCTGGCCGTGGCGGGGCTGATGATTCCCGAAGGCGTGGCCTATGCCGGCATCGCCGGGCTGGACCCGGCGCGGGCGCTGGCCGCCGGAATCGCCGGCGGGTTCGCCTATGCGCTGGTCGGGCGCAGCCGCTTCGCCGTGGTTTCGCCCACGTCCTCGTCCGCCGCGATCCTGGCCGCCGCGCTGGCCAGCCTGCCAGGCGATGCCGCCACGCGCGCGGTGCTGGCGACGGTGCTGGTGGGCATGACCGGGCTGATCTTCCTGGGCGCGGCGCTGTTCCGGCTGGGCAGCCTGTCCGCCTTCGTCTCGCGCGCGGTGCTGCGCGGCTTCGCCTTCGGCCTCGCCATCACCATCGTCATCCGGCAATTGCCCAAGCTGCTGGGCATCGCCGGTATCGCGGCGGGCAACATCGCGGCCATGGCGGCGGAGATCGCGGGCGGGCTGCGCCGGGCCAATCCCGCCAGCGCCTTGATCGGCCTGGCCGCGCTGACGCTGCTGGTCCTGGTGCGGGCGCGCTGGCCGCGCGTGCCGGTGACGCTGGCGGTGCTGGCGGCGGGCATTCTCGCCAGCGTGGGGCTGGACCTCTCGGCGCACGGCGTCGCGCTGGCGGGCACGATCCGGCTGAGCGCGCCCGCCTTCGACGTGCCCGTGCTGGCGCCGGGCGACTGGGCGCGGATGGCGCAGCTGGCGGTGCCGATCGCGCTGATCCTCTTCGCCGAAAGCTGGGGCACGATCCGCACCATGGCCCTGCGCCACGGCGATGCGATCGAATCAAACCGCGAACTCGTCGCGCTGGGGGTGGCCAACATGGCCTCGGCGCTGGTGCGCGGGATGCCCGTGGGCGCGGGCTTTTCCGCCGGCGCGGCGAGCGAGGCGGCGGGCGCGCACTCGCGCCTCACCGCGCTGACGGCGGCGCTGGCGGTGCTGCTGCTGGCGCTGTTCGCCACCGGCCTGATCGCGGCGATTCCCGAACCGGTGCTGGCGGCCGTAGTGATCGCCGCGCTGGCCCACGCGCTGTCGCCAGGGCCGCTCGTGCGCCTGTTCCGGCTGGACCGCGACCAGTGGATCGCGGTGGGTGCGGCGCTGGGCGTGCTGACGCTGGGCGTGCTCAACGGGATGCTGGCGGCGGTGGCGCTCTCGGTCGCCGCGCTGCTCCACACGTATGCGCGCCCGCGCATCAGCGCGCTGGGGCGCGTGGGCGACGGGCACGATTTCGTCGACATGCGCCAGCACGCCGATGCGCGCGGCCTGCCCGGCGTGGGCATCTACCGCCCCAACGCGCCGCTGTTCTTCGCCAACGCCGAAGGTGCGCTGGCGGAAGTGGCGCGGATGGCGGCGCGCGACGGCCCCCATACCGTCGTGCTCAGCCTGGAACAGAGCGCCGACCTCGACAGCACCGCGGTCGAGGCGCTGGGTGAATTCGTGGGCGCCGAGGGCAAGGCGGGCCGCCGCGTGATCCTCGCCCGGCTGCACGATCGCGCCCGCGCCGTGCTGACGGCCAGCGGGCTGGACGGCGTGGCCGCCACGGGTACGTTCAGCGTCGCCGACGCGGTGGCGCAAGCAATGCGGGAGCAATGACGATGGCGATGGCCCAGAGGATAGAACCGCTGCTCCATCCGGTCGAACTGCGGCGGCTGCGGCCCACGCAGATGACGGTCGGCTTCATCGAGGTCGAGCGCAAGCAGCACGCCTGGCGGCAGCAGGTGGCGGAAGCGGGCGGCGAATACCTGGGCCGGCACATGATCCCGGTGGTAATCGGGCCGAAGCAGGTGCCGTGGCTGATCGATCACCACCACCTGGCGCTGGCGCTGCTGCGCGAAGGGGTGGAGCACGTGCTGGTCAGCGTCGTCGCCAAGCTCGATCACCTCCCGCGCGACCGGTTCCTGACCTTCCTCGACAACCGCAACTGGCTGCATCCCTATGACGCCAAGGGACAGCGGCAGCCGCTGAAGGCCCTGCCCAAGCGGCTCGACGATCTGGCCGACGACCCTTACCGCTCGCTGGCCGGCGAAGTCCGCCGCGCCGGCGGCTACGCCAAGTCGCCCACGCCCTATGCCGAATTCCTCTGGGCCGATTTCCTGCGCAGCCGCGTGTCGACCAGGCAGATCGCCCGCCACTACCCCCGCGCGCTGGCCAAGGCGCTGGACGCGGTGCACTCGCACGAGGCGGCGTATTTACCTGGGTTCGCGGGGGTGGAAGAATAGGAACGTATCGCTTGCAGACCCGGAGCGCGGAAAGCCCACCCCGCTGCGGCTAACACCGCCTGCGGCGGCGCAAGCCTCGCTCCCCTCCCGCTTGCGGGAGGGGTCGGGGGTGGGAACCCCTCGCTTCCAGCCCTCAGGCCGCCAGCCGGTAGGGTTCGATCTCGCCCGCCAGATAGAGCTTCTTGGCCTTGGCGCGGCTGAGCTTGCCAGAGCTGGTGCGCGGCAGGGTGCGCGGGGGGACGAGTTCCACCACGCAGTTCATGCCGGTGATCGAGCGGACCTTCTCGCGGATCTGGTCGCGCAGCTTCACCCGCTCCACCGGGTCGGAGACGCGGCAGTGGACCAGCACCGCCGGCGCTTCCTCACCGTTCTCGGTTTCCACCGAGAAGGCGGCGATATCGCCCTGGTGGAAGCCCGGCAGCTGTTCCACCGCCCATTCGATGTCCTGCGGCCAGTGGTTCTTGCCGTTGATGATGATCATGTCCTTGGCGCGGCCGACGATGAACAGGTAGCCCTCGGCATTGAGGTAGCCCATGTCACCGGTATCGAGCCAGCCATCGACCAGGCAGGCATCGGTCGATTCGGGATCGCGGAAATAGCTGTGCATCACCGACGAGCCGCGGCACCACACCTTGCCGATGTGATGGTGGGCCAGCGCGCCGCCGTTTTCGCCGCGAATCGCGAGGTCCATGCCCTTCACCGGCACGCCGCAGTTGACGATGGCGCGGTAGCGCGCGGGGCGCGACAGGTCGCGCGGGCAGCCGGACAGGCGCTCTTCCTCGACCAGTTCCACGCGGATGCCTTCGCCCGGCGGCATGATCGTCACCGCCAGCGTCGCTTCGGCGAGGCCATAGCTGGGCAGGAAGGCGCTGGCCTTGAACCCGGCCTCGGCGAAGGCGTTGACGAAGTTCTGCATCACGTCGGGCCGGATCATGTCCGCGCCGTTGCCCGCCACGCGCCAGCGCGACAGGTCAAAGCGTTCGGACACGTGGCTCTGGCTGGAAATGCGGCGGGCGCAGATGTCATAGCCGAAGGTGGGCGAATAGGAGAGCGTGGTGCCCGGATTGCGGCTGATGAGATCGAGCCAGGCGAGCGGGCGCCGCGCGAAGTCCTCGGTCTTGAGGTAGTCCACCGAAACCTGGTTGGCGATCGGCGACAGGAAGCAGCCGACCAGCCCCATGTCGTGATACCACGGCAGCCACGAGATGCAGCGGTCGGGCGTGGTGATGCCCATGCCGTGCGCGTGGCCGGCCAGGTTCGCCAGCAGCGCGCGGTGCGTCACCGCCACGCCGTGCGGGAAACGCGTCGAGCCGCTCGAATACTGGAGATAGCAGATCGCGTCGGGATCGGCCGGCGGCAGCGGCTGGTCCGAAACCGGGCCGGCGTGGAATTCGTCCCACGACAGGCCCTTGCAGCCCTGCCGCGCGGCGGCCTCGCCGGCCATGGCCGCGATTTCGCCCGGGAACAGCAGCATCAGCGGGTCCGAGCTGGCGAGCTGGACCGCGAGCTGGTCGATATAGCTGTCCTTGCCGCCGAAGCTGGTCGGCAGCGGCAGCGGCACCGGCCAGGCGCCGGCATAGATCGTGCCGCAGAACAGCGCCGCGAAATCGGGGCCGGTTTCGGCGACCAGCGCGATCCGGTCGCCCGGTTTCACGCCCATGGCCAGCAGCCGGCCGGCCGCCGCCAGCGCGTCGGCGCGCAGTTCGGCGTAAGGGTAGGGGCGGGTCAGCGTGCCACGCGGATCGTGGAAATTGAGGCCCTTCTCGCCCTGCGCGACATAGTCCAGCGCATCGCAGAAGGTGTCGAAATCGGAATAGCGGCGCGGCAATGCATCGTCGTTCGGCGTGGGAACGAGAGCCGCCTTCTCCACAACGGCGTCCGTAACGGTCATGCGATACCCCGGTTTCTCTGTCTTTTTCCTGCCGGGCGTTTCTGCTCCGGCAGGTGAACGGCCCATGACTGTGTCCCGGTTCCCCTGCGCGGGGTACGGGTGCGGACGTTCTCATTTAATCCTGACTGTGGCACGAATGTGGCGCGATGAATCCGCAAGGTGTTCCAGACCGGCGCAAACGGCCGCCCAAACCGCTCGATCCGGCGCGGATGGAGGAGATGGCGCTCGCCTATGTCGCGCGCTTCGCCACCAGCGCGGGCAAGCTCGCCGCCTATCTGGCGCGCAAGCTGCGCGAACGCGGCTGGGATGGCGCCGCTCCGCCCGACGTGGACGGGCTGGTCGCGCGGTTCGTGCGCGCGGGCTATGTCGACGATGCCGGCTATGCGCGGGCGAAGGCGCAGGGCCTGCTGCGGCGCGGCTATGGCGCGCGGCGGATCGACCAGGCGCTGGGGCACGCGGGCATTGCCGAGGACGTGCGCGCGGAGGCGCGCGGATCGGAGCGCGATCGCCGCCACGCCGCGCTGGTCATGGCGCGCAAGCGGCGCTTCGGCCCGTGGGGCGAGGATCGGGGAACGGACGGACCGAAGATCGATCCGGCCCGGCGCGAACGGCAGGTCGCCGCGCTGCTGCGCGCCGGGCACCCCCTTGCATACGCGCGCCGACTGGTCGATGAGCCTAGCATCGAGGCAGCGGAAGAATGGGTCGATGAAATTCTGGATTAAGACCGCCGCACTGGCGTGCACCGTGGCCGTGATCGGCTGCTCCCCCGTTGCGGCGGATACGGGCGGAAAAAGCGCCGCGCGGCCCGCCGCTTCGGCGCCGGCGACGCATCCGGTTTCCGGCCTGCCGGTCGTCACGCTCACGGTCAACGGGGCCAAAGGACCGCACACCTTCCGCGTCGAAGTGGCCCGCACCAGTGAGGAACAGGCGCAGGGCCTGATGTTCCGCACCGCGATGGGCGCGGACGAAGGCATGATCTTCCCGATGGACCCGCCGCGCGACGCCGCGTTCTGGATGAAGAACACGGTCATCCCGCTCGACATCATCTTCATCGGCCCGGACCGGCGCATTCTGAATATCGCCGCCAATGCGGTGCCTTATGACCTGACCTCGCTGCCCTCGGACGGCATCGCCGCGGGCGTGCTCGAACTGAACGGCGGCCGCGCGGCGGAACTGGGAATCAAACCGGGCGACAAGGTGGAGTGGTAGGGTCAGGCCGCCGCCCGGTTCCGACGATGGCCGTTTCGACCATTTGCCGTGGGGGCAAGCCGTGAAAAGGGGCCTATCCCGGCTTGCGGAATCCCCCCCTCAGGGGCTAAGCGGCCCCCACCCTCGCGAAAGATGACGGCACCATGAGCTTTCTCGGCAAGATCTTCACCTGGTGGGACGGCGCCACCATCGGCACCCTGCTCGACAGTTCGCTGAAGGGCGAGCTGGTGGGCACCGACGCGCAGGGCAACAAGTACTATCGCTCGCGCAAGCCCTATCCCGCCGGCCATCCGCGCGCGGGCGAGGAACGCCGCTGGGTGATCTACGATGGCGCCAACGATGCCAGCCGCGTGCCCGCCGAATGGCATGGCTGGCTCCACGGCGGCTTCGACGGCGTGCCCGAAAGCAATCTGCCGCCGCCGCGCATCTGGGAAGCGGACTACACGCCCAACGCCACCGGCACCGCGCTGGCCTATCGGCCGCAGGGCGCGCTGGAACGCGGCGGCAAGCGCGCGCCCGCGACCGGCGACTACGAAGCCTGGTCTCCGGAATAAGCGCCGTCCGGCCCCGATGAACCGTCTTTCCCGGCCGCTGCTTCCGCTTGCCGCCTGCGCGGCGCTGGCGGGTCTTGGCGGGTGCCAGCGCCAGCCCGAAGCCGCGCCCCCGCCCGAAGCGACCGAAACCGGCGCGCCGGCGGCGGCTGGATCGGGCGGCGTGGTCGAAAGCGAATACGGCACGCCGGTCAAGGACCGCGTGGCCACGCTGGGCTTCCTCAACAAACGCAACAACATCACGCAGGTGCTGGTGATGAAGACGGGCGAATCGCGCCGCATCGGCAACGCGATCGTCAAGCTGGCCACCTGCGAGCGCACCGCGCCGTGGGAAGACCCGCAGGAAACCGGTGCCTTCGTCCAGCTGTTCGTGGAAGAGCGCGCGACCACCCAGGAAAAGCTGGCGTGGCACAAGATCTTTTCGGGCTGGCTGTTCAAGAACTCGCCCTCGCTCAACGTCGTCGAGCACCCGGCCTATGACGTGTGGGTCAAGGACTGCGCGATGAAGTTCCCCGGCGAGGAAGACGATCCCGCCTCCGCCAGCAGCGCGGCGAAACCTGCGGGCAAGCCGAGCACCGCGCCGGCGCCGGCCACGGCACCATCCTCGGCCGCAACGCCGGCCGCTCCCAAGCCTGCCGCCCCCAAGCCCGCCACCCCGAAGCCGGCCACTCCGAAACCGTCTGGCGCCAGCACCGACGATTGAGGCCGCTGAGCGTGGCGCAGCATGTCGAGGTATCGTTCCTGCGGAATTTCGACCGCGCCCAGCGAGGCCAGGTGCGGCGTGGTGAACTGGCAATCGAGCAATTCCGCGCCCGATCGCCGCAGGGCCGCCACCAGCCAGGCCAGCGCCACCTTGGACGCGTCGTTCATCCGGCTGAACATGCTTTCGCCGCAGAACACGCGGGCGAAGCCCACGCCATAGAGCCCGCCAACCAGCCGTCCGTCGGCCCAGGTCTCGATCGAATGGGCGTGTCCGACCGCGTGCAGCTTGCGGTAGCTTTCGCGGATGCGCCGGCTGATCCAGCTTTCCTCCGCATCCGGGCGCGGCGCGGCGCAGGCGTCGATCACCGAATCGAACGCGGCGTTGCACGTCACCGTGAACCGCCCGCGCCGCAGCGTGCGCGCCAGCGAGCGGGACAGGTGGAACCCGTCGAGCGGCAGGATCGCCCGCATCCGCGGCTCCACCCAAAACACCTCGGGATCGTCGCGACTGTCCGCCATCGGGAAAATTCCCGCGCGATAGGCCTTGAGCAACAGCTCGGGCGGGATGATCGGTTCGTCGGGCGGCGTCATCGTCGTCGAAATGTCTTTGAGTCGGTTGCACTCGCGCCGTCAACCCACTAAGGGCGCTTTTCCGAGCACAGGAGTGTAGCTCAGTTGGTAGAGCATCGGTCTCCAAAACCGAGGGCCGCGGGTTCGAATCCTGCCACTCCTGCCATCCTCTCCGCCCCGGCGTAGAGAGGTTTTCGTTTCCTTTCAGGTTTGTGCGTCCGCTTGGGCGACGCGCGCGACCCGTTCCCGACCGGTCCCGCGGCACGGCGGCGAAGAGTCCGGAACGGACGCAATCGCGCCGCCGGCAACCGCCGCCCGCCGCTCCGCGAATCGTCGCGATCCGTCACCGCTCTCGCCGCTCTTGCCAATCCGCCGGCTTGCGCCTAGATATCGGCCATCTTCCGACATCGGAAACATCGCCTGCCCCTCCCGGACCTGTCCGGGGCGGCGATGTCCCCTAGGCGGAAGACAGGATTTCATCAGGTAGCGAAAGCGGCAAGGATCATGGCGAAGACCAGCCCCGGCGAATTCATCAACCAGGTACGCGCGGAAGCGCGCAAGGTGGTCTGGCCGACGCGGCAGGAAACCACCACCACCGCGATCTTCGTCGGCATCATGATGCTGATCCTGGCGGTGTTCTTCCTCGGCATCGACAGCCTGTTCGGCTTCGTCGTGCGCTGGCTGCTCTCGCAGGCCTGAAGCCTGCCGCCTCCCTTCGGCACCTGACAAGACTTCAAGGATTTTCCATGGCTCGCTGGTACATCATCCACGCCTATTCCGGTTTCGAAAACAAGGTGCGCGATTCGATCCTCGCCGAAGCGGAACGGATCGGCCTGTCGCAACTGGTCGAGGCGGTGGAAGTGCCGACCGAAACCGTGACCGAGGTGAAGCGCGGCAAGAAGGTGCAGGTCGAACGTAAGTTCATGCCCGGCTACGTGCTGGCCAAGCTGGCGATGAACGACGACATCTACCACCTCGTCAAGAACACGCCCAAGGTCACCGGTTTCCTCGGCACCAACAACAAGCCGCAGCCGATTTCCGACAAGGAAGCCGCCCGCTACTTCGGCGCGCGCGAACAGGCCGCCGCCGAACCGCGCAAGAACGTGGCGGTCGATTACGAGATCGGCGATTCGGTCAAGGTCAACGCCGGCCCGTTCGCCTCGTTCAACGGCACGGTGGAAGAACTCGATTTCGAAAAGCAGCGCGTGAAGGTCGCCGTGTCGATCTTCGGCCGCGCCACGCCGGTCGAACTGGCGTTCGAGGAAGTCGAACTGGTCAAGTAATTCCACGGACGCGCCGGCAGGCCGGACCGGCGCGCTTTCGCCGCGCGCTGGCCGCTGACCGGAGAGTCCGTTGCTGACCACCCTGATCCTCGCGCTGGCGGCAGCATCCGCGCCGGTCGCGGAAAGCGCCGCGCCACGCCCGCCTGCCCCCGTTCCCGCTTCCGCCGCCAAAGCGCCCGGGGAACTGGCCAGAGAACTTGAACGCCTGCTGGCCTCGCCCCGGTTCGCCGCCGCGCGGGAGGCGTTGCGCGCGGATCATGCCCGGCTGGTCGACGATATCGTCACCCTGACCGAAATTCCCGCGCCACCGTTCGGCGAGGAGGTGCGCGGCCACGCCATGGCCGCAATGATGCGCGCGGGCGGCCTGCCCGATGCGGCAATCGACGGCATCGGCAACGTCATCGCCACGCGCCGGGGCACGACGCCCGCGCTTGCGCCGCTGATCGTGGCCGCGCATCTCGATACCGTGTTCCCGGCCGGCACCGACGTGAAAGTCCGCCGCGAAGGCACCCGCCTGATGGCGCCCGGCATCGGCGACGATACTCTGGGCCTGGCGGTGATGCTGGCGATGGTCCGCGCCATGGACAAGGCCGGCATCCGCACCGAACGCGATATCGTGTTCATCGCCAACGTGGGCGAGGAAGGGCCGGGCGATCTGCGCGGGATGCGCCATTTCTTCGCGCAGGACCCGCGCGCGAAACAGGCGGCCGGGTTCATCACCATCGATGGCGCGGGCGCGGGCTGGATCACCACGCGCGGAGTGGGATCGCGGCGCTGGCGCCTGGTGTTCGACGGACCGGGCGGGCACAGCTTCGACAAGTTCGGCATCGTCAACCCGCTGGCGGCGCTGGCGCGCACCGTGACCGGGCTTTACGGCATTCCCGTGCCCGCGCAGCCGCGCACCACCTATTCCGCCAGCGTGGTGGGTGGCGGCACCTCGGTCAACACGATCCCGGCGCAAGTCTTCCTCGATGTCGACATCCGCTCCGAATCGCCGGCGGAAATCGACCGCATCGATACTGCGCTCCATGCCATCGCCACGGCGGCGGTGGACGAGGAGAACCGCGCCCGATCGACCGACGGCGGCCGGATCGCCGTGACCTTCAAGCCGATCGGCAATCGCCCCGCCGGCACCACGCCCGAAACCGCGCCGCTTGCGGTGATCGCGGCGACGGCGGCGCGTGCGGCGGGGTTCGCGCCGCACTTCGAGCCCCTGTCGACCGATGCCAACGTGCCGATGAACCTCGGGATTCCGGCCATCGCCATTGGCGCGGGCGGTGATGGCGGCGGTGCGCACGCGCCGAGCGAATGGATCGACGTGGCCGAAGACGCCAGCGTGCGCGGCGCGGCGGCTGCCATGGCGACGGTGCTGGGGGCCGCCAACGCGCTGCCGTGAAGCGCGGCATGCCGCGTCCCCACCCCGAATCCCCTTGCATTTCGCGCCATTTGCGCTAGGTGCGCGCGCTTCCGGGCAACCGGAAATCCGTGCGGAAGAGGGTTCGCCCTCGTCTGACCGCTCACTCTGAGGAGCCGGAACTTCCGGTCTCCGACAGGAAGAAAGGAGGCCAGCAATGGCCAAGAAAATCGAAGGTTACATCAAGCTGCAGGTCGCCGCCGGCGATGCCAAGCCTGCACCGCCGATCGGCCCGGCCCTGGGCCAGCGCGGCGTGAACATCATGGAATTCTGCAAGCAGTTCAACGCTGCCACGCAGGAACTGGAAAAGGGCATGCCGCTTCCGACCATCATTACGGTCTATGCGGATCGCTCGTTCACGTTCGTCACCAAGACGCCGCCGGCAACCTACCTGATCAAGAAGGCCATCGGTCTCAAGTCCGGCTCGAAGACGCCGGGCAAGGAATCGGCCGGCACGATCAAGCGCTCGCAGCTCGCCGAAATCGCCCAGGCCAAGATGCAGGACCTGAACGCGAACGACATCGACGCGGCGACGAAGATCATCGAAGGCTCCGCGCGCGCGATGGGCCTGCAGGTTGTGGAGGGCTGATCCCATGGTGAACCTGACCAAGAAGCAGAAGTCGCTCACGGAAAAGCTGGGCGACAACCAGAAGCTCTATGGCGTTGACGAAGCGATCCAGCTTCTCAAGGACCTCCAGAGCGCCAAGTTCGACCAGACGCTCGAAGTCGCGCTGAACCTCGGCGTCGATCCGCGCCACGCCGACCAGATGGTTCGTGGCATGGTCACGCTGCCCTCGGGCACCGGCAAGGACGTGAAGGTCGCCGTGTTCGCCCGTGGCGACAAGGCCGAAGCCGCTCTCGCCGCCGGCGCCGACAAGGTGGGTGCGGAAGACCTGCTCGAAGACATGCAGGCCGGCAACCTCGACTACGGTCGCGTCATCGCCACGCCCGACATGATGGGCATCGTCGGCCGCCTCGGCAAGGTGCTCGGCCCCAAGGGCCTGATGCCGAACCCGAAGCTCGGCACCGTCACGCCGAACGTTGCCGAAGCGGTCAAGGCTGCCAAGGGCGGCCAGATCGAATTCCGCGTCGAAAAGGCCGGCATCATCCATGGCGGCATCGGCAAGCTCTCGTTCTCGAACGAAGCGCTGCGCGCCAACTTCGACGCGTTCGTCGATGCGATCGTCAAGGCGAAGCCGGCTGGCGCCAAGGGCAAGTACGTCCGCAAGGTCGGCCTGTCCTCGTCGATGGGCCCGGGCCTCAAGATCGACGTCGCGCAGGTGCACGGCGGCTGATTTCCGGCCGATCCTGACCAATCGCGAAAAAGGGCCGGGGGGCATGTCTCCCCGGCCCTTTTTCGTGGCGATCATAGTATCCGCCACCGATGGCGCGCTGCCCACCCCCAACCCCTCCCGCAAGCGGGAGGGGAGCGAGACTTGCGTCGCCGCAGGCGGCGTTAGTCGCAGCGGGGTGGGCCGCCTGCGCGTTACTTTGGCAAACGATGCCACGGCTTTTTTCGCAAGCGCGCTATCCTTGCCGGCGACGCTGGTGCAGGACGCGCGCATGGCCGACGATCCGCTTCGCAGCAATCCGCCTTCCGACCCGGCCGGCAATCCCGTGCGGCGCGCCCGCGCCATGGTGGAGGCCGAAGTGCCCCCTGCCCGGCGCGGCCCCGGCTGGGACCGGCACTGGCGCGAACTGGAAGCCTATGTCGAGGCGCAGGCGGGCGTCTGGACCGGCGCCGGCGCCGGGGAAGATCCGTTCGCCCGGGACGATTGATCTTTCGGCAGATTGACCGGCTGACCGCCCCCGCTCTAACGCGCGCTATCGCGAATCGCGCGATGCGGAAGGGGCCGCGCGTTGGGGATCACACTGTCCGGAAGGACCAGGCCGCTGTGGCGGCGAGCGTCCACCGCCTCCATGGCTATCGCGATGACGGCGTCCGTGACGGCACGCGCGGCGGAAGCGGATGACGGCCTGCGCGTAACCGGCAACGTGCGCTTGCGCGTGGAGGCGATCGACGGACAGGCGCGCCCCGGCTTCGACAGCAGAGATACGCTGGTCAACCTGCGCACGCAGGTGCTGGCGCAATATCGCAGCGGGCCGTTTCGCGTGGTCGCCGAAATCCACGACAGCCGCGTGTGGAACGCCGATCCGGGCACCCCCGTGACCACCAGCGAAGTGAACACGCTGGAACCGGTGCAGGCCTTCGTCGGCTATGATCTGGGGCCTGTACTGGGGCCGGGCACCAAGGTTTCGGTGCAGGGCGGGCGCTTCACCCTGGCGCTGGGATCGCGCCGGCTGATCGCGGCCGACGAATACCGCAACACGGTCAACAGCAATACCGGCGTGCGCGTGGACATCGCCGGGCGGCGCGGCTTGCAGGCCACGCTGATCTATGCCCTGCCGGCGATGCGCCTGCCCGACGATGCGGCATCGCTACGCAGCGGCAAGGTGGAGCTGGATCGCGAAAGCTTCGACGCGGTGCTGTGGGGCGGGATCGTCAGCCGCTCCGTCTCGCGCGCGGGCGCGGCGGTCCCGGTCACGGCTGAGCTGGGCTTCTTCCATTTCGGCGAACGCGACGCCCCCGGCCGTCCTACCCGCGACCGGTCGCTGAGCACGGCGAGCGCGCGCGTGATCGCCGATCCGCGCCCCGGCCATGCCGATGGCGAGGCGGAGGTGATGGTCCAGTGGGGGCACACCCGCACCTCGCTGGCCGCCACCGCGCCCGAATTGCCGGTGCGCGCCACGTTCTTCCATGCCGATGCGGGTTACACGTTCGCCGGCCCGTGGCGCCCGCGCCTGTCGATCGAGTTCGACTATGCCAGCGGCGCGGGCAGTGGTGGCCGCTATGGCCGTTTCGATACGCTGTTCGGTATGCGGCGCGGCGATTTCGCGCCTTCGGGCATCTACAACGCGGTCACGCGCGCCAATATCATGACGCCCGGAATCCGGCTGGAAACCGCGTCCGACCGGCGGCTGGACCTGCTGGCGACCTATCATCCGATGTGGCTGGCCGACTCGCGCGACAGTTTCGCCACCACTGGCGTGCGCGATGCCAGCGGCCGGTCGGGCTCCTTCGCCGGGCACCAGTTCGACGCGCGGCTGCGCTACTGGCTGCTGCCGCGCCATCTGCGGCTGGAACTGGATGGCGTGCTGCTGGCCAAGGGCCGCTTTCTGACCGACGCGCCCAACGCGCCGCCGGGGCGGACCACGCGCTACGTCTCGTTCAACCTCAGCGCGCTGTTCTGACCGGCGCCAGATTGGCGCGGGTGTAGCATTCCACGACCAGGCTGATCGCGGTTCCCCCACCCAGACGCAAGACCGCGCGGTGCGACAGGACCGTACCGGCAGGGCATTCCGCCGCCCGCCCACGCCGCGCCTCCAGCCGTTCGCGCCGGAACCCGAGCGGCATGACGACTTTGCCGAACGGCATGTCGGTCGTCTCCAGCGTGCGGTTCATCGCGGGCGTCAGCCGCGCCGGCACGTACCAGTTGCGCGCATCGGACAGCACGGTTCCACCACAGGCCAGGCGGACATGGCGATAGGCGACCGGCTCGTCCGCCGTCACCCCCAGCGCCTTGCGCACGGCGGGCGATGGCGCATCGCGCGCATCCCGGTCCGCCATGGCGCGGATCGTCGCCGGTTGCGCGATACCGCGCGCCGCGCACCATTCGCCCAGCGCCTGCGTCGCGCTGTCGTGCGCGGCCAGCGTGGCTTCGAAACGGTGCAGCGTGGGGGAGCATCCCGCCATCGACGCCGCCGCCAGCACGGCCACGGCGCCCGCGCGGCGAACGGTCAAATGCCGCCTGCCACCGCTTCCCGCCCGGTCGCTTCCAGCCCGGCGATCAGCGCCGCCGCGCAGGCTTCGAGCTGCGCGGTATCGGTCGACCGGATCACGAAGTTCGCGCCCACCCGGCCTTCGCGGAAGAACGGATAGCTGCCGATCTGGCACCCGTCGAACGCTCTCTCGGTCTTGCTGAGAAGCTCGGCAATCTCGCTTTCGGGAACCCAGCAGCCGATCGTTGCCGATTGCAGCGGCAGCCCGCCTTCCAGCGTGCCCGTCAGCCCGTCGAGCATCTGCGCGGTGATGTGCGGCACCCCGGCCATCAGGAACACGTTGCCGATGCGGATGCCCGGCGCGCCCGACATGCGGTTCTCGATCAGGTTCGCCCCCGCCGGCACGCGCGCCATGCGCAGCCGGCCCTCGTTCAGCCCGCCGCGCGTGGCGTAGTAATCCTCCAGCACCTTGCGCGCATCGGGGTGGATTTCCACGTCCACGCCCAGCGCCTGCGCCACCGCGTCCACGGTGATGTCGTCGTGCGTGGGGCCGATGCCGCCGGTGGTGAACAGATAGTCGTTGCGCGCGCGCAGCGTGTTCACCGCCTCCACGATAGCATCCATCACATCGGGCACCACGCGCACTTCGCGCAGGCGAATGCCCTGCACGCCCAGCCAGGTGGCGATCTGCGCGATGTTCTTGTCCTGCGTGCGGCCAGACAGGATTTCGTCGCCGATCACGATCAGCGCGGCGGTCCAGATGCGGGTTTCGTTGGTCATCGGGAAGAACCGATACCGCAAACCCGCGCCAGTGCAAGCGTGCCCCGGCCGCGATGCCCCAAAGGCCGCGCGGGTCCGGAGCGGACGATCGCTATTCGGCCGCTTCGAGCTGGGGCTGCGCCTGCGCCGCCGGCTGCGCGCGGCCGAGCGCCAGGATGCCGTCCTCGATCGGCGAGGCCTTCATCCACGCCTTGTCGTAAACGTAATCCTGGTTGAGCCGCCAGGGCAGCGCGGCCGCGCTCTTGGGCATGATAGTCAGCGCGCGCTGGAGATAGCCCGACGAGAAATCGAACACGTTGTCCTCGACCAGCCCGTGATCGGCCGCCAGCACCGGCGTCGCCACGTGCGCACCCTTTGCCTTCATCGTGTTGAGCAAACGGCAGGCGTAATCGGAAATGAGGTCCGCGCGCAGCGTCCACGAGGCGTTGAGATAGCCGAACACCGCCACCAGGTTGGGCACGTTCGAGAACATGCAGCCCTTGTAGTAGAAGTGGTCGGCGAAGTTCATCGGCACGCCATCGAGGCTCAGCGCGATCTTGCCGCCCATGGTCAGGCGCAGGCCGGTGGCCGTGATGATCACGTCGGCATCGAGATGGCGGCCGGACTTGAGCTGGATGCCGGTGGCGTCGAAGCGGTCGATGTGATCGGTCACGATATCGGCCTTGCCCGCCTTGATCGCCTCGAACATGTCGGCATCGGGCACCAGGCACAGGCGCTGGTCCCACGGATCGTAGGGCGGGGTGAAGGTCTTGGCATCGTACTTGTCGCCGAGCGCCGCCTTGATCTTCTTGGTCAGGTAGTCCTTGACCTTTTCCGGCTGGCTGCGGGCGCGCTTGAACACCAGGTTCTGCAGCCGCACGTTCTTGAAGCGGGTGATCGCATAGGCGACCTTTTCCGGCAGGATGCGGCGCAACGCGTTGGCCAGGGCATCGCGCGCAGGGCGGATCGCGTACCACGTCGGCGTGCGCTGGAGCATGGTGACGTGCGCGGCCTTGTGCGTCATCGACGGCACGATCGTCACCGCCGTCGCGCCCGAACCGATCACCACCACGCGCTTGCCCGCATAGTCCAGATGGCTCGGCCAGAACTGCGGATGGATGATCGTGCCCCTGAAATCCTCGCGGCCGGCGAACTGCGCATCATGCGGAGTGTCGTAATCGTAATAGCCCGAACCCAGGTACAGCAGCCGCGCGGTCACGCTCCGGCGGGTGCCCGCCTCGTCCTCGGTCTTCACCGTCCACAGCGCCCGCGCGCTGTCCCAGTCGGCGGACAGCACCTTGGTGCCGAAGCGGATATGCGGGCGGATGCCGCGCTCGTCGGCGATGCGGTTCAGATATTCGAGAATGGCCGGGCCGTCCGCGATCGATTTCTCGTGCTTCCACGGTTCGAAGATGAAGCCCAGCGTGTGCATGTCGCTGTCCGAACGGATGCCGGGGTAGCGGAACAGATCCCAGGTGCCGCCGATCTGTTCGCGCCGCTCGAGGATGACATAGCTGCTGCCGGGGCACATCATCTGCATGTGCGCGGCCATGCCGATGCCCGAAAGGCCGGCACCGACGATCGCCACGTCGACGTCCGGCGTCGCGCTGGTCGCCGGTCTTTCCGTCTGCCCTTCCGGCTTCAACGCGGCTGCACCCATGATTCCAAACCCCTCCAGTTTCTGATTGCAACCGAACCTATCGCAATCCCCGCGAATTGCCAGCCCGATTCGCGCCTTCAGCGGCTTGCCGACTCGGCCCGCCGCGATGGACCAGCCAGGGGCGATTGCGCGCGACTGCGGGCTTTGCCACAAGCAGGCCCATGCCGATCATTGCGTCCCGCCGCTACAGCCAGGGCCAGGCCCACGAAGTCGACATCGTGCTCGATGGCGTACCGCGCGCGCCGCTGCCGCCCCAGACGTTCGACTGGATCGGCCTGTGCGAACCGACCGTGGAGGAGATGGAGCGGGTGCGCCGGCAATACGGGCTGCATCCGCTGGCGGTGGAAGATGCGCTCAATCCGCGCCAGCTGCCCAAGGTGGAGGCCTACGGAAAGCAGCTGTTCGCAGTGGCGCGCACGGCCAGCCTGCACGATGGCGAGATCATCTCCTATGGCCAGACCGCGTTCTTCCTGGGGGCCGACTTCATCATCTCGGTGCGCTTCGGCAGCACGCGTGCGCACCTGACGCTGCGCCAGGAACTGGAGGCCAGCGCCGAACGGCTCGCCGAAGGGCCGGACTACGTGCTGCACGCCATTCTCGATTTCATCGTCGATGGCTACCAGCCGATCACCGATGGGCTGGAAGACGTGGCGCAGGACATGGAGGAGGCGGCGATCGAAACCTTCCCCGGGCCGGCCACGATCCGCCGCATTTTCCGCCTGCGCCGCCAGTTGCGCCGGTTCGAACGGGTGATCGGGCCGATGCAGGAAATGTGCGCGCGGCTGGTCGAGGCGGACCTGCCGACGATCGATCCGGCGGCGCGCATCTGGTTCCGCGATGTGCTGGACCATGTGCACCGTGCGCTGACGCGGGTGCGCGGCGTCAAGGAAACGCTGGCAGCGATCGTCGAGACCGCCAGCCTGCTGGAACAGCACCGCCAGGGCGAGATGACCCGCCAGCTCGCCGCCTGGGCCGCGATCCTGGCGGTGCCCACCGCGATTGCCGGCATCTATGGCATGAACTTCGAATATATCCCCGAGCTGAAATGGCGCTTCGGCTATTTCCTGGTGTGGAGCGTGATCCTCTCCGTCTGCGGCGGGCTATGGTATCGTTTCAAGCGGATCGGCTGGCTGTGATTTTCAGAATGATGCATTCTTTTTCACTATTCTGAAAATATCGATCAGGGAAAGACGATCAGCGCGCTGCTACCGAGAGGGTGGTCCCACCTCCAGCCCCTCCCGCAAGCGGGAGGGGAGCGAGACTTGCGCAGCCGCAGGCGGCGTTAGTCGCAGCGGGGTGGGCTTCCCATGCGCCGCATGTGCTGGCGTACCATAAAAAAGGCCGCCCGCCCCGATGAGGGGGCAGGCGGCAGGCTCATGCATGCGGAAAAAGGCCGATCGTCAGGCGATCAGAAGGCAACGGTGCCCGAAACCACCACCGCCGCGCCGGCGATCGAGGAGCCGTTCTTGGTCTGCGAGAAGTTCGGCTGGAGGTAGAGCGCTTCCTTGTTGCTGATGTCGGTATCGACATAGGCCACGCCCAGCACCACCGGGCCGACCGCCACATCGGCGCCCAGCATCCAGTCGGCATACTTGCCCGTGGGCGCGACCGAGGTGCCGTTGGGGCCAAGGCCGGCGTTGCCGTCCGAATAGCCGACATGCGCCTTCAGCATGACCGGGGTGTTGGGGATCGCCGCGCTGGCGTCGGTCCAGACATAGAGGTTGTCCGACTTGGCGCCCGGCGCATCGGGCACGCCGGTGGCGTAGGACGCCCCGCTCAGATACCAGCGGCCCAGCGATTCCTGCTTGGGCGCATAGGCAACGCCCGCCAGCAGGCTGACCGGGCCGACGGTGCCCGAAAGCTTGACGTAAGGCTCGGCGAAGTCGGTCTTGTCCGCGCCGCCCGGATACATGTACCAGGTCAGGCCCACGTCCACCGTGACGCCACCGATCGGCATCTTGTAGCCGCCGTAGATGTCCAGTTCGGTGTTGGAACCGCCGAAGGTGCCCCAGCCCGAAAGGTTGGAAGCCCAGGTGCCGACATAGAGGCCGCTTTCGTGCGACACGGTCAGACCGGCCTGCACGGCCAGCGCGCGGTCACTCTGCGACACGCCACGGAAGCGATAGTCCGAAACGATGGCGGCAGACCCGGAAACGGTAATGGGCTTGGGGGCTTCCTGGGCCAGCGCGGGGACCGAGAAAGCAAGCGCGGCAACCGCCGCCGCGACACGATAGAACATTGGAACGTCCTCCCTGGACTTGTCTTGGGAACGTTCCGCCTGCGTCCGCCGCTCGCTGCCACTCTGTCTGGTGTGGGGCCGCTTCACGCCGGAAACGTTGGGATAGGCAGCCATTTTTGCCCCCATTTTGCCTTTGTGTAAGGAAACGTTGCTGGATCGCGCGCCGCCGCGCCGGTGGACAATATGGCACGTTCATATTGAGAGAGGCGGGCAACTCTCCTAGTGCGCCCGACGAGCACCGCGCGCAGACCGCGATTCGCTCCAGGGACAGAACTTTTTACGGAAGCGATAGCGATGTTCGGCTGGTTCCAGCGCCTCCTGCCCAAGTCCGGCGATTTCTTCGACATGTTCGAACGCCACGCCGCAACGCTCGTGGCCGCCGCCGAGGCGCTCTCGCGCCTGACCCGTTCGGAAGGCAATGCGGCGGAATACATCGCCACGATCCGCAAGCGCGAGCACGAGGCGGACGATATCATCCGCGAAGTGCTCTACACCGTGCGCCGCACGTTCCTGACGCCGTTCGATCGCGGCGCGATCACCTCGCTGATCGCCGCCATGGACGATACGATCGACGAAATGCAGGCCGCCGCATCGGCCATCGAGCTTTACGAAGTCGCGAAGTTCGAGCCGGAAATGCAGGCCATGGCCGACAAGATCGTCGAAGCCTGCGACCTCATCGCGGAAGCGATGCCCCTGCTGCGCGACGTGGAACGCAACGGTGCGCGCCTGCACCAGTTGACGGAGCGCATCGTCAAGCTGGAAGGCGCAGTGGACCTTGTTCACCAGGCGGGGCTGAAGGCCAACTTCATCACCCGGCGCGGCGATGGCGATCTGGTCGCCTTCATCGTCTCGCGCGAAATCTACAAGCACCTCGAAAAGATCGCCGACGCGTTCGAGGATGTCGCGAACGAGATCGACGCCCTCGTCATCGACCACGCCTGATCGGCCGGCCGGGAACGCGCACCATGCACGAAATCGCCTTTCCGCTGCTGGTCGGCCTCATCGCGCTGGCGCTGGCCTTCGATTTCCTCAACGGGTTGCATGACGCGGCCAACTCCATCGCCACGGTGGTTTCCACGCGGCTGCTTTCGCCGGTACAGGCGGTGCTGTTCGCCGCCGTCGGCAATTTCGTGGCCTACTGGATGGTGGGCCTGCACGTCGCCGAAACGGTGGGCAAGGGCATCATCGACAAGGACGTGGTGACGCCGGCGGTGGTGTTCGGCGCGCTGATCGGCGCGATGTTCTGGAACGTGCTGACCTGGGTGAAGGGCATTCCCTCCTCGTCCAGCCACGCGCTGATCGGCGGCCTGCTGGGCGCGGGCATCATGCACGGCGGGTTCGGCGCAGTGGAAAGCTCGGGCACCAGCAAGACGATCGTCGCGATCTTCCTGTCGCCGATGATCGGCTTCGCGCTGGCCATGCTGATGGTGCTGATCACCAGCTGGCTGTTCCGCGGATACCAGCCGCGCCGGGCGGAGCGCGTGTTCAAGTCGCTCCACCTGGTCAGCAGCGCGGCCTATTCGATCAGCCACGGCGGCAACGACGCGCAGAAGACGATGGGGATCATCGCGGTGCTGCTCTATTCCACGGGCACGCTGAAAGGCGAATTCCACGTGCCCGAATGGGTCGTGATCGCCTGCTACGCCGCGATTTCGCTGGGCACGCTCTCGGGCGGCTGGAAGATCATCCAGACGATGGGCAGCAAACTGACCCAGCTCAATCATCACACCGGCTTCTGCGCCTCCACCGCCGGCTCGATCGTGGTGTTCGGCGCCAGTGCCATGGGCATTCCGGTCTCGACCACGCACGCCATCACCGGCTCCGTCGTCGGCACCGGCGCGGCCCGCCGCGCCAGCGCGGTGCGCTGGGGCGTGGCGACGCGCGTGGTCGTGGCGTGGTTCATCACCATTCCCGCCAGCGCCGCCGTGGGCGCCGCGTTCTACCTGCTCACCCGCCTGTTCTGAACGGCGGGCTGTTCTGAGCATAGGCCCGTTCGGGCTTTGACAGCGGGCTTCCCGCGCGACACTCTGCGTCGGTGCGGGGTTTGGCGCGCGGCAACAGGGGCACGGAGCATATGGCGGTTCGCGCAGGTTTTCGCGCACTGATGGCAGGCGCGGGGCTGGCGGCCACGGCCCTGCCCCTTGCCCCGCTTGCCACCCCCGCCCGCGCGGCGACCCCGGCGGAAAAGATCGCGGCGATGGACGATGCCGCACTGTTCGACCGGTTCGGCAAGGAAGTGGTCAAGCTGGGCAAGCCCGCCGTCTGCGAGGCCGTGCCCTATACCGACGAGATGGCGCGGCGGCGCCCGGCGCAGCGGCTGATGGCCATTGCCGCGCTGCTCCGTTCCAACTGCGCGCTGTTCCAGGACCGCTATCCCGATGCGCTGCGCGAGGGGGAGGAGGCCGAAGGGTTGGGTTTCGGCCGCGACGGGGACGAACTGCGCGTGCTGGTCGATTTCCTCGCCATGCAGGCCGCCCTGCGCGCGGGCAACGGCGATGCCTATGCCGAGCACCTTGGCCATGTCGCGGCGCGCGGCAACGCGGCGGAGTTCGCCGGCCTGCAGCGGCCCGCCATCTTCGTCGGCCTGCGCACGGCCGCCATCGGCAACCAGGATCGCGCGGTGCTGGCGCTTGCCCGGTCGCCGGCGTTTCCGTCTCTCACCCCCGAGATGCGCGGCTCCGTGGCGGCCGAGGCTCTGCGCCCGGCGCTGGCGGCGGGCGATACCGCCGTGGCGGAGATGCTGGTGGGTCAACTGCGCGACGCCGAGCCCACGCTCGATATGCTGGTGGATCGTGACTACGAAAGCGGCTGGCCCATGCTCGCTCGCCGCGTCGGCCCCCATGCTCAAACGATGCTGCTGCAGGGCGTGGAGACCGCCACCGCCGATCTCTCCAAGGCGCCAGAGGACCGCCTGGTGCTGTCGCGCCTGGTGGATGCGCTGGTCGATGCCGGACGGTTCGACGAGGCGATCGCGGCGGCGCAGCGGATCGATCATACCGACAAGGGACTGCGCAAGGCGGGCGAGTACGACGGCTGGATCATCAATGCCGAGGTGCGCGCGCTCGACGCGCTGGGCCGCACGGCCGAAGCGGACGCCCTGTTCGACCGGCTCACCGCCCTGCCGTGGCGCGAGCGCGGCTGGATGGTCAATTTCGTCATCAACAACGCCGGACGGCTGGTGCGCCACGGGGCGTGGGACCGGGCGATGCTGGCCGCCGCGCTCGCAACCGAGGTCGCCAACGAGCAGGGTTCCCCCTATGCCCGGCTTTCCGCGTCGGCGTTGCGCCTCTGCGCGACGCACCACGCCCAGCCCGGCCAGGACCAGCGCCTGCTGCGCGAGGCGGTCTATGCCCACTGGCGGGATGCGGTGACAGCGTCGGTGCGGGCGGCCCAATGCCTTGGGGACGAGACGGCCGCGCGGCAGTTTCTGAAGGACGGCCTCACCGATCCGAAGATGCGGACCGACGTGCTGACACTGCTCCAGCCAGAAGACACGGACCTCGTACCCGATCCGGCCAGGACCTTGCCCCGCGCACGCGAACTCATGGACGCCGACGCCGATCTGCGCGCCGCCTACGATCGCGCAGGCCGCGATCTTCCGGAAGACCTGCGCCCCGCGCGGCGCTGACGACGCGATCGCGCGCGGGAAGTGGCCAAAAAGGGCGTGGGATTTCCGGGCATTGCCCCTTGGCAAAGCGCGCGGCGATGGCAGGATGCAGCCTTGTCCATTCCGGCCCGAACCCTTCCGGGGAGAACCTTTTCCATGTCCAGCCGTCCTGCCTTTCGTGGTGCCCTTCGCGCCGCCGCCGCGCTCTCTGTCCTGCTCGCGCCGCTGCTGCCCGCGCCCGCGCTGGCCGGGCCGGCCGAGGACGCCGCCGTCGCGCGGATCATCGATGAAGGCATGAACCGCAGCGCGGTGATGACCACCGCCAGCCAGCTGATGGACGGCATCGGCCCGCGCCTCACCAATTCGGAAAACCACCGCAAGGCCGAACGCTGGGCGATGGACGTGCTGCGCGGCTATGGCCTGGCCAACATCCACGCCGAACCGTTCAACTTCGGGCTGGGCTGGAACGCCGACGGCTGGTCCGCCGCGATGGTCTCGCCCCGCCCGCTCGCGCTCACCGCGATTCCGGTGGCATGGTCGCCGGCGACCACGGGCGCGGTGCGCGCGCCGGTGATCGTCGCGCCGATGAGCCGGGAAGAGAACTTCGCCGAATGGAAGGGCAAGCTCGCCGGCCGCATCGTGCTCGTCTCGCTTCCGGGCGCGACCAGCGAATCCAAGGACCCGGTGTTCAAGCGCTACAGCGATGCCGAGATCGGCGAATTCGACAAGTTCGACCAGCCGCGCTTCGATCCCGAAGCCGCCGCGCTGCAGATCCGCAACCGCAGCTTCCTGCGCAAGCTGACCGAATTCCTCAAGGCCGAAGGCGCGCTCGCGCTGGTGCGCATGAGCTATCGCGATGGCAAGCTGGTCCATGGCGAAGGCTATGACTTCGTGCCCGGCAAGACGCTGGCCGTGCCGGCGATGGAACTGGCGCAGGAGGATTACCGCCGCCTCGTCCGCCTGGCGAAGACCGGCGCCGCGCCCGAGATCGAACTGAACATCGAGGCGCGCTTCGACGACAAGAACCTGATGGCGGAGAACGTCATCGCCGAAATCCCCGGCACCGATCCCAAGGCGGGCTATGTCATGGCCGGCGCGCATTTCGACAGCTGGATCGCGGGCGATGGCGCCAACGACAACGGTGCCGGCAGCGTGGCGGTGATCGAGGCCGCGCGGCTGATCGCCAAGCTGGGCGTCCGGCCGAAGCGCACGATCCGCTTCGCGCTGTGGAGCGGAGAGGAGCAGGGCCTGCTCGGCTCGCGCGCCTATATCGAACAGCACCTTGCCTCGCGCCCGGTCGATCCCGCGCTGACGGGCATTGAATCCTACGTGGCGTGGCGCAATGCCTTCCCGATCACGCCGAAGGCCGAATACACGGCGCTGAAAGCCTACTTCAACATGGACAACGGATCGGGCCGGTTCCGCGGCATCTATGCCGAAGGCAACCTGGGCGCAGGCGCGATCCTGGGCGACTGGCTGGCCCCGTTCAAGGCGATGGGCGCGGGCCGCGTTGTCGCGGAGAAGACCGGCGGAACCGACCACGTCTATCTCCAGTCGATCGGCCTGCCCGGCTATCAGTTCATCCAGGACCCGCTCGATTACGACAGCCGCGTCCACCATTCCAGCATCGACACGCTGGACCACATGCGCGCGGACGACATGCGGCAAGCCTCGGTGATCCTGGCAGGGATGCTGTGGCAGGCGGCCAACAGCGACAAGGAACTGCCGCGCAGCCCGCTGCCCACGCAGCCCGCGCCGACCGATCCGTTCAAGGTGGCGGACCCGAACCAGTAGGAGCGGGAGATCGCTTCAGGCGATCACACCATAGAGGTCGTGCGCGTCGGCATCCTCGATCCGCACCTGCGCGAAATCCCCCGGCTTCAGCGTGGCGGGCACGTTGCGCAGATAGACCGCGCCGTCGATTTCCGGGGCATCCGCCTGGCTGCGCGCGGTCGCGCCCAGATCGCCGTCCTCGTCCGGCTCGCCCACCTCGTCCACGATCACCTGGATCGTGCGGCCGACCTTGGCGGCGAGCCTGGCCGCGCTGATCGCCTCGGTCTTTTCCATCAGCCGGGCGTAGCGCTCTTCCTTGACCTCCTCCGGCACCGGATCGGGCAGGTGGTTGGCGCTGGCGCCGTCCACCGGTTCGAAGCGGAAGCCGCCCACGCGGTCGAGCTGCGCCTCGTCCAGCCAGTCGAGCAGGTACTGGAAGTCCGCCTCGGTCTCGCCGGGGAAGCCGACCACGAAGCTCGACCGGATGGCAAGATCGGGCGCGATGTCACGCCATGCCCTGATGCGCTCGAGCACCTTCGCTTCGTTGGCGGGGCGCTTCATCGCCTTGAGCACACTGGGCGCGGCATGCTGGAACGGAATGTCGAGATAGGGCGTCACCAGCCCTTCGGCCATCAGCGGAATCACCGCGTCGACGTGGGGATAGGGGTACACGTAGTGCAGCCGCACCCACGGTACCTCGCCCTGCGGCGTGCGCAGCTGGCCCAGCTCGCGCGCCAGGTCGGTCATGTGGGTGCGCACGGGATGCCCCTTCCACGCGCGCTCCTCGTGCCGCACGTCCACGCCGTAGGCCGAGGTATCCTGGCTGATGACCAGCAGTTCCTTGGTCCCCGCCGCCACCAGCTTCTCCGCCTCGCGCAGCACGGCATCGATGCGCCGGCTGGCCAGCTTGCCGCGCAGCGACGGGATGATGCAGAACGCGCAGGCGTGGTTGCAGCCTTCGGAAATCTTGAGATAGCTGTAATGCCGCGGGGTCAGCTTGATCCCGCCCTGGTCGTCCAGCGCCTGCGGGATCAGGTCGAAATACGGCCCCATGCTGGGCGGCGCGGCTTCGTGCACCGCTTCCACCACCGCCTCGTACTGGTGCGCGCCGGTCACCGCCAGCACGTCGGGGAACTTCGCCCGGATCAGCTCCGCCTCGTTGCCCATGCACCCGGTCACGATCACGCGGCCGTTCTCGGCGATCGCCTCACCGATCGCGGCCAGGCTTTCTTCCTTGGCCGAATCGAGGAAGCCGCACGTATTGACCAGCACCACGTCGGCCCCGGCATAGTCCGCGCTCATGGCATAGCCATCGGCGCGCAGGCGCGTGAGAATGCGTTCGGAATCGACCAGCGCCTTGGGGCAGCCAAGGCTGACCATGCCGACGCGCGGCGGTTCGGGAAGCGTGAGCGGGGAATCCTGGGATGTCATGGCGACCGCGCCTTACGCGGATTCGCGCCGCCCGTCATCATGCGGCATCATCATTCGGCGTCATCAGCCATCATCGCAGCGCCCGCGAATTGCCAATGTGACGTCATCTCGCTACCGTCTCGCGAGGCGGGAAGCGAGGAAAGAGCAGAATGGGTCCGGTGAACTGGCTGGCGGTGTTTCTCGCTATGCTCGCCGCGCTGACGGTGACCGCAGTGTGGTATGGGCCGCTGTTCGGCCGCGCCAAGCTGGAGGAGGTCGGCCCTGGCGGCCTCGGCACCCGCACCGCACCCGCGCGCACGCTGGCGATCACGGCCGCGCTGCTGCTGGTGACGGCATCGATGATGGGGCACATGTTCGCGCGCGTCGGCCCCGAAACGCTGGCGGTGAAGCCCTGGCTCTATTTCATGATGTCGGGCGGCCTTGCCGGTGCCTTCGTGATCCCGTCGCTGTGGATCAGCTATACCCAGCAGCGGATTTCCACCCGCCTCGCGCTCATCGACGCCGGATTCTGGATGGTCGCCTACCTGGCGATGGGGCTTGTGTTCTTCGTGATCCGCTGATCGCCGGCGACCGTCAGGCCGCAGCCCCGCCGGCGGCGCCATCGGTCGGCGCGGTCGGCACGATTTCCACGATCATGTCGCCGGGCGCCAGTTGCCTGCTTTCCGCTTCCCAGAAGCCATAGGCCTTGCCCCCGCGATAAATGCGCAAGCCCTGCCCACCGGATGCCAGGCGAGTCAGCGGCTGGCCCACTTCCTCATCGCGCACCGGCCGCTCGACAAGGTGGACGCGCCCGGAAATCGACGCGAGATCGGAGAGGTAGCCGGCCGTGTGCTGCCCGTGCGCGGTGCCGGCGAGCAGTTGCCCGGTAAAGCGCACCGGATTGATGACGTTGGTGGCACCCGCCTGCTGCGCCAGCACTTCGTTGTCGGCGGCGCGAACCACGGTGCTGATCGGCACGCCCGGCGCCAGGTGGCGCGCCGTCAGCGTGATGAGGATCGAGGTATCGTCGCGCCCGGCGGAAATCAGGATCGCGCTGGCTCTGGCGATGCGCACGTCGATCAGCGTGGTGTCGCGGGTGGCATCGCCGGGCAGCACGTTGCACCCCATGCGTTCTGCTTCCGCCAGCCGCCCTTCCGCCCCGTCGACCACCACGATCGTCGCGGGATCGGTTCCGCGCGCGATCAGTTCGGCGACCGCCTCGGAACCCGATATGCCAAAGCCCAGCACCACGACGTGACCCGACAGGGCATTCTGGATCTGCGCCATGCGCCACCTCTCCCAGCTGCGCTTGATGATGAAGTTGTAGGCTGTGCCCACGAAGATGAAGATCACCGCCAGGCGGATCGGCGTGACGATCACCGTTTCGATCAGTCGTGCCCGATCGCTGACCGGCGCAATGTCACCGAATCCGGTCGTGGTGATGGAAATCATGGTGAAATAGACCACGTCGAGGAAACTGACGTGCCCGTCGTGGTTGTCGGCCAGCCCTTCGCGGTCGATCCAGTGGATCAGCACCACCAGCGCCAGCAGCGCGAAGGCGGCCGATAGCCGCAACGCGATATCGGCCCACACCGGAACCCGGATCAGCCGGCGCAGTGCCTGGTGCCCGACCGGCCTCACAACCGGACTGGCAGGTACACGACCGGATCGCGCGGATCGTTGTCGCGGCGCAGCTCGAAGTGCAGCGTCGGCCGCTTCGCCTCGCCACTCTTGCCGACGCTGGCGATCGCTTGCCGCGCCTTCACCACATCGCCCTCCTTCACCCGCACCTGGCCGAGATAGGCATAGGCGGTGGCCCAGCCCTGCCCGTGATCGATGACGATCAACTGACCGAAGCGTTCGGGCTCGTTGCCGGCGAAGATGACGGTGCCGGCACCGGCGGCGCGCACCGTCAGCCCGGCGTAGGCGGCCAGATCGATGCCCCGGTTGCGCTGGCCGGAAGCGACCGACCCCGATGGAACCGGCGTGCCGAAGCGGCTCAGCACCGCGCCCGATACCGGCCAGGACAGCGCAGGCGCGCCCGCCTCGCGCACATGCGGGGCCGGCGTGGGGCGCAAGGGCGGCGCCGGGCGCGGCGCTGGCGC